>QHRJ01000029.1 GCA_003220075.1 Verrucomicrobiota bacterium | reverse complement strand
CACGCGCCTGTGCGATATCGCCGGAAGTTTCGAACGCCGCACCGAAAGGTGCGACTCCAAGCTTTTCCAAGGCCGCTAACTTCTCGCGCCGCAACGCCAGCAACTCACTTTCGGTCTGTTCCATGCCCGCGAGCGATTCTAAGCAGAATCAGCGCGATGAACAGATCGAATGGGTAAGCGTGAGCATTCTGGCGAAGGGTTGACTTCCAGCCAGACAGACATTTACCGGACAAATTCGGTTGGAAATAGAATGCGGACAGTGAGACATTGCTGCCCCCGAATTGTTTTTCCCTGAATTCGAAAATATGCAGGTCGATCTACCGGAAACGACTTCGAAAATAGGCGGGCCGCTGGTACGGCAATTCTCTGTTTTCTTGCCAAACAAGGTAGGCGCTATGCTCGAGGTCGTAAAGCTGCTGAATGCTCACGCCACTCACGTTGTGGCCCTCAGCGTCTCGGAGTCGACCGATGCTGCCATCGCACGCATCATTGTGAGCGACCCCGAGCGGGTGGAAGAGTTGTTCCGCGAAAACAACGTTGCTTTCGGGGTTTGTGAGTTAATGGTGGTGGAGCTGCGCGAAGTCGCCACCCAGTTCATCAAAATTCTCGCCACGCTGTTGATGGCGGAAGTAAACGTGCATTTCAGTTATCCACTCCTGACCCGCCCCAACGGTCGCGCCGCCCTCGCCATGCACGTCGATGATTCGGAATGCGCCGCGTCGGTCTTGCAGGGCGAAGGCTTCCGCTTGCTCTCGCAACGCGACATCTCGCGGTGAATCGTTACTGGAGAGACGCGCCGCGGCGAGTCCTGGACGCGCGGAAGCGCGTCCCTTCGTTCCCGTCGTGATTCAACTCCAGCCCCCGAGTCGGACCATTCGCGCTTCGTCATTCCTTGGTCGTTCGTCATTCGTGCTTCGCCATTCCTTCTCGGTTTCAGGTCGGAACTTCGCTGAGCAGCACCAGAGCGCCTGGACCATTTTTTTGAACAATCCTCTGCCTCACCTTGTCCACGTGCAGTCGATTGACAGCTCGCTCGCGTCCCGTTAACTGAAAGAGGTGTAATGCCTGTTCTCGCCGCTTCTTCATCGCCCAGCGACCGGACCTACTCCGTCGCGATCGGTTTTATTCTCGCGTTTGCGGCGTTGGAAATTCTCGCGATCGCAATCCATTTCGGCGCGGAGTACCGCGCTGAGCACGCTACATTGCAGTCGCTGAAAAGACCGGCCGCATCGACCACTGCGAAGCCGACGACGCCGCCGCTTGCCGCGCAACCGGATGCTCCTAGCTCCGCGGCTCTTTCCGCTTCCGATCGTTTGCTTAAGGAAGCCAATGTCCTCCGCGAGCGCGGCGATACCGCCAACGCACTGGCACGTTTGCAGGATGCTTCTCAGCGCGACCCGAGAAATCCGCAGGTGCTGGCGGAAATGGCGGCGATTTACGAATCAATCCAGCTCTTCGATCGTTCTAATGAGACTTGGCGGAAAATTCAGGATCTCGGCCCCTCGGCTGGTCCACTCTACGAACTGGCTGACATGAAGCTGCGCGTGGGGGCGGCCGCAACGCCGGCGGCCGGCGTGCCTTTGGATACGGCGGGCAAGCCACTGGATGCGGAGGGGCTTCCCGAAGGGTCAGTCTTCGGCGTAACCAGCATTGAGACGGAGCAGATCCCGGATCCGGAGGCAGAAACAAATTTGCGCCTGAAGATTGGGATCAAAAAACGGCAGGGCGTGGCAATCGATCATTCGAAATTGCGGATCATGGTTTTGTTTTATGATTCGGTCGATAACGACAAGGTCGTGGCGACAGATGCCGACGTTAACTACGAGTGGATGAATCCGAAACACGACTGGGCGGAATCCAACCCCGAAACACTGATCGTCACCTATCTTCGTTCCAAAACCCATGCCATCACCTCGGAAGCGGCGCTCTCGGCTGCCGCAGCCGCGGTCACCCCAGGCAAAAATTCGCCTCGATCGAAGAAGCGCGGCGAGCCCGCCACCAGTACCGATTCGAGCGATTCCAGCCGGCGAGGATATCTTGGCTACGTCATTCGCATTTTGTATGACGACAAATTGCAGACCGTTCGGGCCGAGCCCGCACGCTTGATCAACGACGCGCCCAATCCTTCCGTATCGCCGTGACGCAATTGCTCATCGTGCATCGCGACCCCGAGATTGGGCGGGGCCTGGTGCAACTGGTGAAAGATTACACTGGATACGAAAGTGTCCTGACCCAGGGCGAAAGTGAGACACTGGTTTGGCTGCGGCGGCAGCCGAATTTGCGGCCGCGAATTTTGTTGACCCAGCTTCAGGCCCCCGGGCTCGATAGTTTTATCCTTGGCGCTTTGCTCGGCGAAATGTTCTCCGGCTTGCAAACCCTCTTTCTGCCCGCCTATCCCGCTTCCGCACAGCGAATGGAAGTCGCCGGCTCAAAAGTCTTTCCGGAACCAATCGACGGCGAACGACTGGTCTCGACGATCGAGCGATCGGTGCGAATGTTTTCCGATGCGCCCGATCTTTTTCATGTCCTCGACATTTTGCAGATGTGCTGCCTTTCCAAACGCAGCGGTGCCGTGCAAATGGTATCGGGCTCAAACGTCGGCACCGCTTATTTGCGCGACGGCCAGATTGTGCACGCGGAAACTGCAACTGAAAACGGAGATGGCGCATTGTTCGAAATCGTGAGCTGGGGGGAGATCGAATTTGCCTACGACCGGAGCGTTCATGCCGGTGTTGAAACAATCAAGAAGGCGTGGAATGCGTTGCTCATCGATGCGCTGGAAGAAGAGAGGCGTCGCGCTCTGCCGGCCTGGCGGCAGCAAACGGCGTGATCCGCCGGTGAGATTCCTGCTTCTACGCCATCTAAGAAATGCGCTTCCATTCCTCATTCAATTGCGACTCACCATTCATCTTTATCCTCTGGATTCGCCGTTATGGAACATAGACTTCCAAGTCTGTGCGCCAATCAGGCTTGCAGCCTGTTTTCTCTGAGCCGGCTAAAAGCCCGCTCGGCACACAGGCAAAGATGTCTATGTTCCCCGATGCAACCGCTAAGAATCGCCGCCCTTTTTCTTCTCTTCGGCTTTGTCGCTGGTGCGGCCAATGCTCAGATCCAGGTGCAATTAAAATTCAGCCGCTTGCAATACATCGCCTACGAACCACTCCTCGCCACTGTCACGATTACCAATCGCGCCGGACGCGACATTGATTTAAACAACGACGCCGGTGAACGCTGGTTTGGATTCGAAATCACCGGCAGTGATGGCCAATCGATCGCAGCCGACTCGTCGCAGAAAATGGACCCGCTGCATATCGAGGCGGGCCAGACCGTTACCCAAAAAATTAATATCGCCAGTCTCTATCCAATTCAAGATTTCGGGACTTATCACGTCCGAGTACATGTTTATTTCTCCGATCTCGGACGCTACTTTTATTCGCAAACCAAGGTTGTTGAAGTTACGGACGCACGTCCGATCTGGAAGCAAAGTGTAGGCATCCCCGCGGGCAACGAGGCTGTCGGCGATGCCCGTACTTATTCCCTGCTAACGAATCGGTTTGCCGATCACACTTCGCTCTACGTCCGGATAGAAGATGAACGTCGCGGCGTGGTCTACGCGACTTATTCGCTTGGCCACGTTATCGCTTTCGATGAACCGCATGCGGAAATCGATCGCGAAAACAGACTTCACGTTCTGCATTGCTCGGCCCCGCGCGCCTGGTCTTATGCAATCATCGGCTTGAACGGGCAGCTCCTCTCTCACTCGACCCTGCTCGAAACGAAATCGCGCCCGCATTTCAAACGCACCGCTGACGGCGAGGTCGCGGTTATTGGCGGGATGACGGAAGCGGCCGCGACCCAAGCGGTGCGCAGCGCCGTCCCGAAATTATCGACGCGACCGAATGAGAAGCCGCGCGGCAACTAAAGACCCGCTTATATGAGGGCACGTTTCAAGCGATACGTTCTTTGCTGCTTCGCAATGGCCGTACTCGCCGCTACCGCCTCCGCCCAAACCCGCTACACCACCATTGTGATCGATCCTGGCCACGGTGGCTTCGACCGCGGCGGCATCCCCGGCCAGCAGGTGCCGGAAAAAATCATGACCCTGGATGTTTCCTTAAGATTGAAACCGCTTTTGGAAAAGGCCGGCTACAAGGTAGTCATGACGCGAAACACCGACGTGTTTGTTCCACTCGGCACCCGCGTCGCCGTTGCCAATTCCTACTCCAACGCCATTTTTGTTTGTATTCATTTCAACTCCGCTACTCGCAGCGGAGCTAACGGGATCGAGACCTATTTTTACAGCACTGAAAGCGCGCCTCTCGCTGCCAGCATTCACTCCGCTCTTGTCGGCGGCGCACCGTCGGAAAATCGCGGAGTCCGGCGCCGCGGCTATTTTGTTTTGCGGAAAACAACGGTTCCGGCCGTGCTGGTCGAATGCGGCTTCCTCACTAACCCGACCGAGGCGCAATACGCCCAAAGCAATGCCTACCGGCAACAACTCGCCCAGGAAATCGCCCGCGGCATTCTCAACCGACCTGCCCTCGTCGCTCGCACCGCTTACACCAATCGATCATCGCGCGTCGACGTCGGTTTGCAGCCTTTTCTCGATCAGCGTTTCCTGCGCGAATCGGGCACAAAACATCACCGCCGCCAGAAGACTTCGACAAAGAAAAAATCCTCCAGCACTACGAAAAAGAAAGTAAGCTCCGAGGAACAGTGAACTCGCCGGTCTTTACCTCGGCGCAAATGCGCGACGTAGAAAATACCGCGTTTGCTCGCGGTATCTCTGCCGAGGCCCTCATGAATCAGGCTGGGGCCGGGATCGCACAGGCAGTGCAGCAATTCTTTCCCCGCCCCGGGTACTGCTTCGTCTTTTCCGGCAAAGGAAATAACGGCGGCGATGCCCTCGTTGCCGCCGCACGATTGAAACGAGCCGGCTGGCACACCGACGTCCATCTCTCCTTTCCGGAACCGCAATGTAGCGACCTGTTGCGAAAAAAAATCACGGAATTCCGCGATACTCCCGCTGTCGTGGCAACCGCGTCGGCTGCAAACGCCAAGGGTACGCCCGCCGCTACAATCATTCTCGACGGCCTTCTCGGACTCGGATCGAAACCGCCGTTGCGCGATCCAATTCTGGCGGCGTGTCGTGAAATCAATTGGCTGCGCCGGGAACAGGGAGCATACGTTTTCGCGGTCGATCAGCCGACCGGTCTCGATGGTGATACCGGGGAAACCGATCGCGATTGCGCGATCGCTGATTTTACTGTCACGATTGCGGCGACAAAGCGCGGCCTGATTGCAGACAATGCCACTAATTTTGTTGGCCGGCTGGAAGTCGTGCCACTTTCCGATCTATCGCTGGAGACGGCTGATGAAACCGTTGCCTGCACCGCTTCACTGCGCGGTTTGCTGCCGCGCCGCCAATTTAATGCCCACAAAAATCAATTCGGCCGAGTCGGAATTGTCGCGGGCTCGCGCGGTTTCGTGGGTGCAGCCAGCATGTGCGCGTGGGGCGCCTTGCGCGGTGGCGCCGGCCTGGTCGAAGTCTTCGTCCCCGAAAATATTTATGAGATCGTCGCCGCGGCCGCGCCTTTCGAATCGATGGTCAAGCCGGTGAAATCGTATCGCGATTTGATCGAGGAAAAAATCGATGTCTGGGGAATCGGGCCCGGACTGGGTAGAGACAATGCCTCTGAAATTATCGAATTAATTCAGCGGGCGGAAAGTCCGATGGTTGTCGATGCTGACGCGCTCAACGCGGTGTCCAGTAACGTGAGCGTATTGAAAAATTGTCGTGGGCCGCGTTTGCTAACGCCGCATCCCGGCGAAATGAAACGCCTCGCCGGAGATCAAAAAATCTCGCGCGCGGAACTCGCCAGGAAATTTACTGCTGAATTTCCAGTGACGCTTTTATTGAAAGGAAGCCGCACTGTCGTTGCCGAAAGCGGCAAGCGCATCAGTTACAACACCACCGGAAATCCGGGAATGGCCACCGGCGGAATGGGTGACATCCTTACCGGGGTTTGCGCGGCTCTGCTCGCTCAAAAACTTTCACCGTTCGACGCCGGGCGCCTCGGAGCTTGGGTCTGTGGCCGCGCCGCCGAGATCGCAATATTCAACAACGGCGAAAGTCAGCCGTCACTTCTCCCTCGCGATGTCCTAACAAATCTTGGACGCGCCTTTAACGAGTTGCTGTAGCAGCTCGCTCAATATTGTCTCTATGACGTTGATTTCCGATCCAACTGACGCGCGCGCACTGCCGCCAACGGAATCTACCGGAAGCAAAATAAAAAAAGTGCTCGGCCCGATCGGCGTTATCGGCGTCGTCATCCTGAAATTCATCGGCAAGATCAAATTCGTCCTGCCGATTCTGCTCAAGACTGGCGGGTCGATGGTGTTAATGGTCGGCGTTTACGCCAGCATCTGGGGCTGGAAGTGGGCGGTTGGCTTTGTCCTGCTTTTGCTCCTGCACGAGTGCGGACATTTGCTTGTTGCGAAGAAATTCGGCCTGGCCGTGAGCGCGCCGATGTTCATTCCCTTTATGGGCGCTTTCATTGCCCTCAAGGAAGCTCCTCGCAACGCCTGGATGGAAGCGTGCGTCGGAATTGGCGGGCCGATTCTCGGTTCGCTGGCCGCGGCCGCGTGTCACGCGCTCGGTCTTGCCATTGATTATCCCCTTTTGATCGCGCTCGCCTGGACGGCCTATTTTCTCAATCTTTTCAATCTTACACCGGTTGGGATGCTCGATGGTGGCCGCATCGTGACCGCGCTCTCACCCTGGCTTTGGTTGCCGGGATTCGCCGCTCTTGGCTGGCTGGCCTGGACACATCCGAACTTCATTGTTTGGATCCTGCTGTTTGCGTCGCTCCCACGAATCTTCTCGCTCTTCCGCAAACGCACCGCGGAAGAACAACGTTATTATGAAGTCGCCTGGCCACAGCGCTGGCTGATGGCGACCATGTATTTCGGTCTCATCGGCGCACTCGTCCTCGGCATGCACATTTCCCATCTGCAATTGATGGAGCGCGTACACTCGGCGCGCCAGAAATACGAGCAAACATTCCCCCAAGCCGAGTAATGAGCGTCCGGCGGGCGATATGTTGAAATTCGATTGCGTTCAGCCGCCCTCTTTTGCCGGCTGCTGCGATTGCGCTGCTTGCTTTTCAACGATGAGAGTCTTGATGAAATTCTGGGCCGTCGTCAGATCGCCTTCTGTGGCCGAAAGGTAAAGGCTCGTCGCTTTCACTCTGTCACCCGCGGCTATGGCTCTGACGATTTCTTCGTGTTCTTCTGGTTTTAATTCTCGCTTCATTAGTATTTAAGGACTGAGCCACTCCTCAACACGTTCGTCCACCAGTTTAATCGTTTCGTCGCTGATTCCCTTTGAATCGAGGGTCGAGCCGGGGGGATCTCCCGTCCTTGTCCCTGGGGGGACGGCGGCCACGACAACACAGCGAAGACGCCAACATCGAACACCCACGCCAGGGCTATCGCACAACTGACTACTGACCACAGGACTCCAGTCTCGTCGCCTCGTGGTCTCACGCCCGATTCCCAACAACTGATAACTAATAACCGATAACTCGGCGCCATTGCGCTGTGGAGTATCCAGTATCGACGTCACGGAGGCGATTAGGAATACGAATACGAGGGAATAGTTAGAGAGCCTTCGACTTCGCTCCCACCTCCGTACAAGCTACGGCGCGGCAAGCAGGATGATAAGAAAAGGGGGCAATCAGCAATCCAATCGGCAATCGATTAATGCGCTTTGTCCTGGCAAAGCTTTTGAAATGTTGGATCGCTGCGCAAGGCGTCCCACGTTGGATCGAGCCTTAAGAGCGCTGGCGTGAGCGGCGTCGCGTAAAGGGAACTCTGATACGGAATTTTCAGGAGGTGCGCGAGGATTGAAATAGCGCGAGCGTTGTTCCCAAAGCTGGCGTCGATCAAGGCCAGGTTTTCTTCGGCGCCGGGGCGTCTGATCGCGTCGTTTTGCAGTAGTGCACTTACGCGCTCCGCTTCTTTATACGCGGAATCCTTCTCGCCGAGGATGGCATACGCCCTGGTCAGAAATATTGCCGGGAAATCGTTGTCAGGTTGATTTTGGCAAAGCACTTCGAGAATATTGCGCGCTTGTTCGGCACTCGCTTTTGCTCCGGGGATATCACCGACGAGCAGTCGAGAGGAAGCCAAAAATTCCTGGAATATTCCTACCTCCAATTCAGATCCGAACTGGAGTTGATCGAAACGTTTCTCAAGTAACTGAACAGCCTCGCGGTAATTCCGCTCCAAAATTAGTTGCGCCACTTTCGCAGGCACAGCTTCGTAAGACGGAGTAAGTGCATTCACATCTCCGAGACACCTTGCGGCCTCAGTAAGATTTCCTTGCGCCTGATAAATTCCCGCTTTCGACGCCTGCAGATCTACGTCATTGGGCCGAATCTCCAGCGCGCGATCGTATAGCTTAAAGGCATTATCGAATTGCCGGAGATCGTCGTAATTACGCGCGGCTTCTGTCAGCAACTCGGCATTGCGCGGATCGAGCCCAAGAGCGTGATCGTAATAGGCGATCGTCTCCTCCCACTTCCCGTGGCGTCGCGCGATTTGGGCAAGGGCCACCGGGATTTCACTGCTGCCAGGCAACATTTTGCTGACGCGCAAAAAAGTTTTCCTGGCCGCATCGTAATCGTGGAGCTCGCAGTACTGGTACTGCGCCAATCCCAGCACTGTTTCAGGTGAGTTCGGCTGCAGCTTCTGCGCCGTCTCGAGGGCACGTTTGGCCGCTTCGGTCGAATCACCGAAGGATGGATACAAACTGGAATGCGCGTGCGAAAGCCTGCTCCAGGCCAGCCCGAATGCCGGATCGAGATGAACTGCTCGTTTGTAAAAGCTGATCGCCTTTTGCGTAGAATAAACAGAGTCGATACCCTCACCTTCGGCGGCGACGCCGCGCAAATAAGCACCGTAAGCTTCAGGGTTATCTGTTGGTTTAATGCCAAACGCCTTCTCCTCGCGGCCGCTTAACTTCGCCTGCAACGTCTGTGCGATTGATTTCGCGACGTCACTTTCAACGCCAAAGATGTCGGTCAGCTTGCGATCGTAGCTTTGAGCCCAAAGATGCGAATCCTGGTCCGCCCTGATTAGCTGCACGTTGACCCGCACTTGCTCGCCCACCTTCTGCACACTGCCTTCCAGCACGTGCGCGACGCCGAGCTGTTTCGCGATTTGCGAGAGGTTGCCCGGCTTACTCTGATACTGTTGGGTCGACGCACGCGAGATGACTTTCAGATCGGCAATTTTTGCCAGTCGCGTAATGATCTCATCTTGGATACCTGTGGCGAAATAGGCATTCGCCTTATCGTCGCTCAGGTTTTCGAACGGCAGAACCGCAATTGATTTCTCGGACGATTCGCTTCGCTGCCACCCGGTTGCAAATGATGCAGTGTAGCGCCCGAGAAAGAATAAGCTGATCGATAACGCAGCGCCAGTGATGACGACATACATCCAGACGCCGCTGGGCGAAGCCTTGCGCCCGCCTTCCGCAGATTCCGTTCTCTTCATTCCTTCCGGCGCGAACCCAAACGCCCACGATTACCGCGTAAACGATGCCAACCTTGTAAACATTGCGTCATTTCAGTTCCGAGAAAAATTTTGGCAGTTTCACGGCGACGGCGTGATCGAGCTTCGTGCTGCAAAAACCTTTGCCACCAAAGCCTGGAATCGCGGCTCTTTCTGCAATGGATCGAGCATCGGATCGACTTTGAGAAAGATGACATCGAGCCCGGCACCTTCTCGGTAGCTGCGTTCGAGGTATTCGATCGCTTTATCCTTGTCCCCCAGCGCCATGTGTAAAAGGGCATAGCTGTAGGCCGGAACGTAACGGTGCGCTCCGATTTGCGGCAGTTGCGCCAGAATCTTTAATGCTTCGTGGCGCTGGCCCATTTTTGCGTAAGCTTGACCGAGCAGAGCGAGAACGAACGGATCGTCGTCCAATTCGACGGCTTTCTTATATTCCGCCAAGGCTTCACCCAGGTTGCCTTTCATTTCCAGCGCTTCGGCGAGGTTCCAATGCGCGTAATAAAATCGCGGATCCAGGTCGATTGCTTTGTGAAACTGCTCGATCGCTTCATCATAGCGTCTGGCTACCAGGTAGTCGGCACCAAGGTCGGCGGTGATGATGACCGACAATGGATCGAGCTCGAGGGCACGTTTTCCTTCCGCAACCGCGCGATCAAACTGACCAACGGCCAGCAAAGGTCCATCTCCAAACCAATGGTGCGCCGTCGCGTAATTCGGATTCAATGCGATCGCACGCTCGAATTCCCGGATCGAGCCCGCGAAATCCAAATGATGAACACACAAACTGAATCCTAGCGTTGTATGTGCTTCGGCCAGGTTATCGTCGATCTCCAGAGCTTTCTTCGCCGCGGCCTCCGCCAGCGGAAAAGAATCCTGCGGCCGCGCCGCGCCAAAACCAGAGAGAAGAATATAAGAATCGCCGAGTCCCACATAAGCCAGCGCATAGCTCGGATCTTTCTCGATCGCCTGTTTGAAATAATCGATTGCTTTTTGAAGGTCAGGTCCGGTCCGTTTGTTCCAGAAATATCTTCCCTTCAGATATAGCTGGTACGCCTCGGTATTCTGGGTCGGCTGCATGGAAATCGCATGTTTCTCTGCCCCGGTCAGCTTCGCCTGCAACGTGTCCGCCACCTTTGTCGCAATTTCGCTTTCGACCGCGAAAATATCGATCAGCTTGCGGTCGAAACTTTCCCCCCAGAGATGGGCATCGGTCGCGGCATTGATTAATTGCACATTCACCCGCACCTGATCTTGGGACTTTTGCACACTGCCTTCGAGAATATTGGCGACACCAAGCTGCTTCGCGATCTGGGGCAAATCCTTCGGCGAACTTTTGTAACGCTGGGTTGAAGTGTGCGAGATCACCTTCAAGTCCGCGACTTTTGCCAGCCGCGTCAGAATTTCGTCCTGAATTCCCTCGGCGAAGTAAGCGTTATCCGGATCGCGGCTCAAGTTTTCGAAGGGCAAGACCGCAATCGATTTTGCCGGCACATTCCCAATCTTATTTTCGTTAGGCGCAGTGTAACGACCCAGAAAAAATAATCCCGCCGATAGCAAACCGGCTGAGATCACAACATAAATCCAGGCGCGACCGCGGGATCTCCCTGGATAGACCCGATCGGCCTCTTCCGTTCGCTTAATGCCTCCCGGCGTTAACTCAAAGGCCCAAGCGATGACCAAAGCGATAGGAAATCCGACTACGATCAATAGCACTACCA
This sequence comes from Verrucomicrobiota bacterium, assembly GCA_003220075.1. Taxonomy (GTDB): domain Bacteria; phylum Verrucomicrobiota; class Verrucomicrobiia; order Chthoniobacterales; family UBA10450; genus AV69. Next base: position 13,713 of record QHRJ01000029.1, on the reverse strand, counting down.
GACGCACACCCCAATTTGGAACTTCGAAAAATGGAAACACCTGGGTTGCGACCTGGATCAACAACCAACCGATAACAGCGTAGCCGACGGCGACCTTATAAACATTACGCCGCCTCAGTTCAGCGAAGAAGTTGCGGCTACTCATTGCCGCCTTTGCCAGCGATTCTGTCCCCTCACAGCCAGCCTTTGCGCTTAAACCAGACGTATGGAAGCACCGCGGAGATAACCATCAGGACGATGGCGAAGGGATATCCTACCGCCCATCTCAACTCCCGCATCAGCTCGAAATTCATTCCGTAAATACTCGCCACCAGCGTTGGGGGCAGGAAAACCACTGCCGCGATCGAGACAATTTTGACGATACGGTTCTGCGCCGGCAAAGTCAGCTTCGTGCTCGATGCGACCCTGGGAATGATGCCTTCCTTATAGAGGCGACTCGACAATTCGATCGCCTGCATCTCTTCCCGGGTGGGCATGTCGAGCCCGAAAGCCGCCTCCAGCAACTGTTCCTCTTCCGGCGTCGGTTCGCACAAATCGAACCACACCGCCCGCCGGGTGAACTCGGGACATTGAGCAGGAACGGCCAGCCCAAGAGCGGGCTCTCCAGGGATATAGAACGTAATCACCTCGAGAGATTGCCGCGATGATTGTTCCGCTGCAACAACCGCCAGATCGCAAATGCTCTCCTCCGAATCTTGACGAGCGCAAGGATCCGAATTTGCCAAGCAAGCGCCGATGCGGATTATCGAGCAGCCCGCGGAGTCGCGAAGTATTTATGAGTATGAAACCGTCTTTGAACTGGCTCCTGATTTTTGCGCCAATTGCATTCGCGCTTCGCTTTTGGCCGGGCCAGGTCAACTCCACTGCACTCTTCGTCTGCTCGGCGCTCGCTATCATTCCCGTGGCGGGTTGGATCGGGCGCGCCACGGAAGAACTGGCGGCGCGGGTCGGCGAAGGGCTGGGCGGACTCTTAAATGCCACTTTCGGCAACGCAGCGGAGCTGATCATTGCCGCCATTGCGCTTTCCAAAGGGCTGACCAGTGTGGTGAAAGCTTCGATTACGGGATCCATCGTCGGCAATATCCTGCTCGTCCTGGGACTATCCATTCTGCTCGGAGGATTGAGGCACAAAGAGCAATTGTTCAACAAGACTGGCGCCCGTACCTCGGTGATTTCGCTTTCGCTCGCCGCGATTGCCCTCGTCATTCCCACCGTCTTTCACCTGGCTGCCAGCGGGAGTCCCGGTGGCTGGAGTCCTGTGATGGAACGCCAGCTCTCGTTAGGCATTTCGGTCGTGTTATTTATTACCTACATCTGCCTGCTGGCATTTACCCTCAGAACGCATAAGCATTTCTTCGTCGGCGTGGAAGCGGAACTGGAAGAAAGAGCAGCGCGATGGACGAAGAGTAAGGCGGTAGTCGTCCTTTTGATTGCGACCGGGATTGTAGCGCTCCTTTCGGAGTTTCTAGTCGGAACCATTGAAAGCGTACGCGCATCAATCGGGGTCACGGAAGTTTTCGTGGGGGTAATCGTAGTTGCGATTGTGGGCAACGCTGCGGAGCACTCCACCGCCGTCGTAATGGCGTTGAAAAACAAAATGGACCTGAGCGTCGGCATTGCGATCGGCTCAAGCCTGCAGATCGCGCTCTTTGTCGCGCCCCTGCTCGTTTTCCTTTCCTACTGTTTCGGACGGCCGATGGATCTCGAATTTTCTCTGCCCGAAGTCTTCGCTGTGGTTGCGTCGGTTTACATCATCTTTCAGATCAGCGGAGACGGGGAAACGAACTGGATTGAGGGCGTGCAGCTTCTTTCGGTCTACCTCATCCTGGGCATCTTGTTTTTCTATCTGCCCGAACCTTTTGCGAGACATTAACGACGACCGGCGGAACACAGGCATTCTTGCCTGTGCGCCCAGCGGAGTTGCACTCCGCTGTCTCGAGAAAGCGGATGCGTCCGAACTACGTGGGGCAGCGGGTTACAAACCCGCTGGGCGCACAGGCCGACGGCCTGTGTTCCACCGAACATTAGCTATGGCTGAAGCCGGGTAATGTAAGTGCACCAGTTAGCATTTACTGTCCGGGCAATATCCGGAGTGTACTCCGTCGCCATCCAAATGACTCCATCAGTATCGATAGCAGAGTAATCACCCCAGCGCGCCACGCCATTACCGCCGAACTCAGGATACCCGGTGAATCCATCTTCCGGCTCATTCCCGGCGCGAGCGATTTGGATAGCACCGACACTCTTGTTGTTGACAGGAACAAAAGCAGCGCTGGGGTAATCAATTGGTCCAACCAATGTGAAGACAATGCCCCCTTTTTGCTGCGCGTTCACCGCAATAGCAAGATAAAGCAGGTTTGCGCCAGGCACGGAGACAACTCCCTGTGTCACCAGTGTGGCCGTGAAAAACGCTCCGCTAATGTTTGGACTGAATGCGAAGTAGTCGGCCGCGATTCGTGGCGGTACCCCGCAGTGTCGAGCATTTGCGAGGCGAGGGTTGCCCACAGCCGGCCGGACGAGTAGGTCGCTGAGACAACGCGAAAATCGCCCGAATCCAACTTTTCCACGGGTTCGTTCAGTGACTCACCGAGCGGATGAAATCCCTTCTTCTGGACCGCCGGAATAGTTGCGAAGTGATACGATTGCGTCTCTACCACGACCGCGCGCAGGTCCAAGTTCGGATTTGCTGAGTCGAGCGACCTGGTATTGGTCAAGGCCCAGATTGCTAACGTGCGCTCGGTTGTAGTGACGAAATGCGAACTAACGAAAGAACTGGGTCCCGCCGTTCGCCAGAAGCGGGCCGCCGCCGGGTGGCGTATAAGCAGGAAAAACGGTAAACTCAAATCCAGAAGAAAATGGTAGCGGGAAACGTACGCCCCTTGGGAAAGTACCGCCGGTTCCGTTGGTCAGGTCGTTCTTGGAATAGCGAGGATGACGGCATCGATAAACCCGTCGATGTTGCCTTCAGGGGTGATATTGAATTCGTTGATGCTGATGTAGAGGCCATAATGGTCCACTGCAAAATGGGGAAAATCAGGGATACGCGGTCCGTCCTGGTCTGGATCTCGCGCCAGCGTGGTATTCAGGGTGTAAATTGAATAGGTTTCGGTAGGATCAGAGGTCTGGCTGACCGCCAGGTAAAGTCGACTCGCTGGAGCGGTAAACCAGTGGCGGTGTTGAGCTGTGCCCAAGCGGCTATGAACCATCGCTGCGTTTCCGGATCAAACAACGCGACTGGATCGCCTGGGAAAACGCCATTAAAACCGGTGGTGCGGTTAATTCCCGGCGGTAAGCCAAAAAACTCAGATAAGGCAAGTGGCCGTGGGAGCTGCTGGACTCCATTGGTGTCATAGACATTCAGCGCTGAATTGGACTGCCTCTAGTATAGACCATTACCAACAGCCAATCCCTGATCCGGCGGCTCTGTGGAAAACTGATTGCCTCCTCTGGCAGTTCTTTGTTGGAGGTGAGTCAATCCGATAAACCCTCTGAAAGAAGGCGTTGGAGCCGCGGCGACTGCCGGTGCGGCGGGCGCTCGATCGATTGAACGGGGGGATGCAGCGCATCGCGCCGGTGGGCTTGTATCTCCGCGCCAGCCGACGAAGCTTATGCCGTGGGCGCACTTGCCAGCTGAGTAATGTTGACGCCGGAATCTCTAACAAGATCACCGCTGATATTCCGACCAGTGTACTTCCCCGGTTTTGCCAGCGGTGGAGTCCCCTGTGCCAAAAGCACGCATACCGGCAACAGAACCAGAGCGGCAAAAAGTGAAGCGCAGACCCGACGATTATTTGAGATAAGGTGAATTTTCATAGTGAATGTTGATCCCGGCCTGAGAGAACAGGCTGATCAATGAAAAAGGTCAGTCTTTCCACCTTTTCCGAAAATTGTTCGGACTAATCAGTCCCCACCGGCATTCGTCACTAATCTTTGAAAGCGCGGATCGTTGCGAATCGGATCCCATTCCCAGCGGTGTTTTAGATCGTTAACCGTGATGCTGTAGTCAACGCTGTCCACTGCTCCCGGTGTTTTCAGAAGTCGTTTGATTAATGGAATGGCGAGTTCTTTTTCGCCCACTCGCGCATAGATCAACGCCAGGTAACAGTTCATGATTGCGCCATCGAATGCATCCTTCGATTCGGGTTTCAATTCCACCGCCCGCCGACCTTCGCGAATGGCTTCATCCTTTCGACCGGCAAAGGCGTAGAACCAGCCCAGATTGGCGTGGCGCTCTGCGCTCAAAGGCGCTTCCTCCACCGCTTTTTCAAAACTCGGTCGCGCCAGTTCAAACAATTTCTGCGCCTCCGCCTGGTTGCCTTCGGCCAGCTCGATTAAGCCTTGAAGAAAACTTTTCGGAGTTGCGCCTACAGCCGTGTATGAGACCTCGTTAAGGTCAGAGTTTTGCAAAACCCTGCCCGCCTCGCCATAATCGCCGTCGATCATGGCCACGTCCCACCGGCACGACGTTACCGAACCATCGGGATCGGTTCCTGCCGGCACCTGGCTGAGCATTGATTTGAGCGGGGCCGTGTCACCCTTCCAGCAAAAATCGACATAACCACTTTGAATTTTGGCGACAAGCGAAGCGGGCGCCATCGTTCGCATTTGTGTTGCCCAACGAGCCGCTTCCGGCCAGCGTCGCTGCGCGGTGTTGGTAAAGACAAGTTCGCGGACGGTATTCGGATTTTGCGGATCGGTCCTCTGAACCCTTTCGTATTCTTCGAGAGATTCCTGCCATTTGCCCTGCCGGCGTTTAATCGACGCAATCAAGCGGCCAATTTCCGCGTCGCTGGGCGACAATGCCGCTGCTGCTCCGAACTCTGCGAGAGCGCGCTCATAATTCTGATCGAGCCAATAATCACATTGCCCTAGAGCCAGATGCGCTTCGGCGAGATTCGGCTGCAAACGCAATGCCAGCTCGGCTTCGGCGAAGGCCTTTGATTTCGCTTTCTTAAAATCCTCCAGCAAGGTATCGGGGTTGCGCGCAATTTGGTTCGCTCGCAGATAAAATACGTAAGCTTCCTAGTCCTCCGTCGGTTTCGTTTCCACTCGCGCTTTCTCATCCGGACTAAGGGTGACGCGGAGCGCCTCGGCAATCTCGGCCGCGAGTTCACCTTGCAGGCCTAACGAATCGGCCAGGGTGCGGTCGTAGCGGTTTGCCCACAGATGTCGATCTGTCAATGCATCAATCAACTGCACCGTCACCACGACGCGATTGCCTTCGCGGCGGACGCTGCCTTCCAGAATGTTGGCGATCCCGAGCCTCTGCCCAATCTCTCGCAAACTGTGCACCGCAGCACCTCGATAACCCATCACGCTGGTGCGACTGATCACGCGCAAATCTTTAATCTTGGCCAGACTTGTCAGGATGTCGTCCTGAATGCCATCGGCAAAAAATGCGTTCTCCTTATCGTCGCTGAAATTTTCAAATGGAAGAACAGCGATGCCTTTTGTGTCTATCTGCGTTTCGATCGGACGACGCAGTAATCGATCGCGCAGAAGAAAAAAAACGAGGCCAATTGCAACGAGCGCAATCAGTGAACCGAAAATGAGCGCATTCCACCGCTTACGCCGAGCCCGTAGCGCCAGGATGGCTTCGGCGTCACGCTCCCGCTGAATTCTCGCCGGAACTTGCGCCTCGCCCAAATCATCGGTGTAAAGATTAACAATGTGAATACTGGCGCCATGCTTGACCGTTACTTCCCCCAGATCGTGCAAGTAGGGTCGCCAGCCCTCGTGAGTTTCCAAATCATGCGCGACGCGTTTGCTTAACAAGATGTGACCGGCATCGCCACAATCCATCACCCGCTGCGCGATGTTAATGCCCGCGCCCGCGATATTGGCCCGCTCGTTTACGTCGGTCACTTCATTCACTGGGCCGCTGTGAATTCCCATTCGAACCTGAAGTTGCCGATGACGTTTAAGCGCCTGCGCAATTTCCAGCGCGCACTGTGCGGGAACTTCCGGACTCTCGCGAAAAATCAACGCCATGCCGTCGCCGGTTGGCAATCGTAGAAGTGTGCCCGCGCTTTCTGCCAAACGAAATTGTTCGGTGCCACGCACGACTTCGTTCACCTCGCGCAAAACTTCGCTTTGCTGGTTGTGAAGCAATTTTGAGTAACCGACGATGTCGATAAACAGGACATGAGCGATCTCCAGCCTGAGATCGCGGCTCGTTTCGGCACTCATTTATGGTTGCGCTGATTTGTCAAAGCACGAGTCGGCCTTATCACTGTCGCCGAACTTCCACCGGAACAACCGAAAACAGAAAAAATTTCCTCGATTTTGAGGACTGCGAAAAACAAAGCTAGACGTCCTCCGAGAGAACAGATAATCCCAATCCCGGAGCTGGAATTATTTGTCGCCTTTCGAACAGGCGGCGGCATGACATGGTGCCTTGGGTCTTGCCCCGAAGGTGGAGGGACTATTCCGCCCTGTTAGCTTGTCATGAACAAACAATCCACGTTGGATCAAGGCCAGAAACGGCGGCGGTCGCGCGTGAAATTGCATGACCTTCCAGCAAAGAAAAATCTGAAAGGTGGGAGCTCGGCTAAATCAGCGGCGTCAGTGGACGGATCGTCTGGAATCCCAGCGTCGCTTCAGGAATTTCTTAAGCGCGATTCTCTGCCGATCAAATCGCACTGACTTTCCCCGTTGTAGCACAGCCATCTTGGCTGTCGGGCCAGCGGGCATCTTGCCCGCTGTTGCAAGAATTCCGAGGACGATGTGAGAGGGGCCTCCATGAAGCACGCGAGAGCGCCGTTAGGCGCGACATGTTTATAGACATAGGCCAATAAGTGAATCCAAGCTCCGTAGGAGCGGCATGAAAACGAGCCGCCTTCTCGTCCCGCTCCTAACGGAGCTTGGCGTGTTAGGGACGGATTTTGCTACAAACATGTCGCGCCTAACGGCGCTTTCAATCGCGCTGCGCTAGTCCGATTCTCAACAGAACTAGGGTTAATCCAAAAACGCAGTTGCGCCCATGCGAGGGCAACGCAGCTTGTTCGTTCTTATGTGCCGTTTCTTATCTCCTACCCTGCTCGGATATCTGCTTGCGTTTGCCGTGGTGCCGCTCGCCCCAGCCCAGAATCCGCCGAATACCACGCGGCTGCTGCGGTTTCCAACTACCAATAGCCGCCAGATCGTTTTTTGTTACGCGGGTGAACTTTACACTGTCGCTAAAGAAGGCGGCATTGCCCGTCGAATCACCAGCGGACCAGGTTACACTTCCTTCCCGCGTTTCTCGCCCGATGGAACGCAGCTCGCCTTCACCTCCCAATACGACGGCAACACCGAAGTCTATGTCATGCCGGCTGAAGGCGGCGCTCCCAAAAGACTGACTATTTCCGCCACCCTCGGCCGCGACGATATCTCAGACCGGATGGGGCCAAACAACCTGGTAATGGCCTGGGAAAATACCAAATCGTTGGTCGTGTTCCGTTCCCGGATGAAATCGTTCAACGATTTCATTGGCCAACTTTTCACCGTTGGGCTCGACGCGGAATTACCGCAGCAGCTGCCAGTGCCGCGCGGAGGTTTCGTTTCTTTTTCGCCAGACGATTCGAAAATGGCGTTTAACCGGGTCTTCCGCGAATTCCGCACCTGGAAACATTACCGCGGTGGAATGGCGGACGACATTTGGATTTACGATTTCAAGAATGGCACAACCGAGAACCTGACCAACAATCCCGCGCAGGACATCTGCCCGATGTGGGGACCGAGCAACCGCATCTATTTCACTTCCGATCGCGATGGGAGGATGAATCTTTTCGCGACTGATCTAACGACTAAGGAGACAAAGCAGCTAACAACTTTTAAGGATTTCGATATCAAGTTCCCGTCGATCGGGAAGGACTCGATCGTGTTCGAAGAAGCGGGTTATATCTGGCGTTACGATCTGGCCAGCGGCCAGGCCGCGCCAATCCCGATTGAAGTGAAGGAAGACTTCGCTTCCGGCCGTTCTGCCTTCGTCGATGCCTCGAAGCACAGCGAATCGGTCAATCTCGCTCCCGATGGGGAACGCGCCATTGTGGTGGCACGCGGCGATCTTTTTTCCGTGCCGATGAAGGAAGGCACCGCCCGTAACCTGAGCAAAAGCTCGAACGCCCACGAGCGCGACGCCCTCTGGTCGCCCGATGGAAAGTGGATCGCTTACAATTCAGACGTAACCGGTGAAAACGAACTCTATGTCCGCTCCCAGGATGGTAAAGGCCAGCCGCAACAGGTAACGAGCGGGGCCGATACTTACTACTATCGACCGGTCTGGTCGCCCGATAGTAAGAAGCTACTTTGGGCCGATCGATTACAACGGTTGCGTTATGTTGACGTAACCTCAAAGGCCGTCACGCAAGTAGATCAGGATAAATGGGGCGAAATTCAATCCTACGATTGGTCGCCCGACAGCCAATGGATCGCCTGGGCGCGCCCGGAACAGAATGACCTACCTCGAGTTTACATCTACTCAGTTGCCGACAAGAAGCAGACCGCGGTGACGGACGAATGGTACGGTTCGGGTAACGTCGCTTTTAGCGACGAGGGCAAATATCTGCTCTTCGCTTCCGGGCGTGACTTCAAGCCGACCTTTGCCGAAGACGAATTCGAGAACGTTTACGTCGATATGCAACGCGTCTACCTTGTCACTCTGGCCAAGGATACAGAGCCGCCGCTTGGTCCTCGCAGTGACGAAGTCGGCAAGGCGGAACAAAAGCGGGCCAAACAAAAGGAAAAAGAAGGCGAAGAAAAGAAAGCCGAGGAGAAGAAGTCACCTTCCCCAACGCAAAAGCCGAGTCCTACTCCGACCCCCGAGTTAAAGCCAAAGAAGCCGATAGTTGTTAAGGTTGATCTCGATGGTATCCACGATCGCATTTCCGGGGTGGAAATCGTGCCGGGTAACTACAGCGACATCCGACTAGTTGACGACCGTATTTTCTACCTCCGTCGCACCGTCGCAGATCAGGAAGGTGAGGATGAAGCAGATCAGGATGGTCCCGATCGAAAGGCCCACCTTTGTGCCTATAGCATGGAGGACCGCAAGGAGACTGTCCTGGGCGAGGTCAACGCCTATCAAATATCGGCCGATGGCAAGCGGATGCTGGTCAAGATTAAAAAAGACTACGCCATCATCGACCTGCCCAAGGACAAACTTGAGACCAAAGATCATGAGCTGAAGCTGGCCGGGCTCGACATGCAACTCGATAAACACGCGGAGTGGAATCAAATCTACTTCGAATGCTGGCGGCAGATGCGCGACTTCTTTTACGCACCGAACATGAACGGCATCGATTGGAAAGCGATGCGCGACAAATACGCCGCTATTTTACCTTTTGTAAATCATCGTAACGATCTTACTTATCTGCTCGGTGAGCTAATTGGAGAGCTAAATAACGGCCATACCTACGTCGGCGGCGGTGAACGGCCGGAAACGCCACGTATTAAACTGGGATTACTTGGGGCGGAGCTTTCGCGCGATACGGCAACGAAAGCCTATCGGATCGACCGGATCTTGCCGGGCCAGAATTGGGACAAGCACACCCGTTCGCCTCTGACCGCACAAGGTGTAAACGTGAAAGTCGGTGACTACATCCTCGCCATAAACAACGCACCGGTTTCAGGGTTGGCCAACCTATACGACGGGTTAATCGGCACCGCCGATAAGCAAGTGATTTTGCGAGTCAACTCGAAGCCGAGCGATGATGGAGCGCGCGACGTTACCGTAGTTCCAACGGCTGACGAATCGCCCCTCTACTACCTGGCTTGGATCCAGAAAAATATTGACTACGTTAGTAAGAAGACCAATGGCGAGGTCGGTTACCTCCATATTCCCGACATGGGACGGCCCGGCTTGAATGAATTTACCAAGCTTTACTTCCCGCAAATTCGAAAGAAGGCCCTGATTGTCGATGTCCGCGGTAACGGCGGCGGTTTCGTTTCGCCCCTCGTGATAGAGCGACTCCGCCGTGCCCTCGTGATGGTCGGGATCGCGCGCAATGGCATGCCGCAGACTGATCCGCCTCAAACCTTTCTTGGCCCGATGGTCACACTAATCAACGAATTCTCCGCTTCCGATGGCGACATTTTTCCCTACCGATTCAAATCGCTTGGCCTGGGTAAGCTGGTTGGTAAGCGGACGTGGGGCGGCGTCATTGGTATTCGCGACTCCCTGCCCTTGGTTGATGGCGGTCAATTTTTCAAGCCGGAGTTCGCACCCTACTCGAAAGAGGGCAAGGACTGGATCATTGAAAGCCACGGCGTTGACCCCGACATTGTGGTAGATAACGACCCGGCCAAAGAATTCCGCGGGGAAGATCAGCAACTGGACCGAGCGATCCAGGAAATCCAAGAAGAACTAAAAACGAAACGCTACGATCTCCCACCGGTCCCGCCCTATCCTAATCGTAATCCAACGCCAGCTCCCTAATAGCGCGCGAACTACTTCATATCGGGCGGGTTGATTCTGTGAACCGGGGCCTCAAAGCGCGGATTATCGCTGAGAGGATCGAAAATTGAAGGCGATAACTGAACGCGACTGTTCCGGTGGCTTGGCCTTTCCACCTGCACTTATACTTTAACTTTCACTCGCACCTGTCCAGATGACAGTAGGGAAAAGTACAAGTGCAAGTCGACGATTTGAGACATGATTAACGACTCGAAAAATTCGTCTCTCGCTCATTTGCTCGATCCTTCGCCGGAGCAAATTCGGTCTTGGGCAAACGCTGCCGTCGAGCTCATGGCGGATTATCTCGCCACGATTCGAAATCGCCCCGTCTATCCTCACACCAGTTCGCGCCAAATACGGGAGCAACTGGATTCCAGTTTGCCGGAGGAACCGATTACCTTCGACGAACTCCTTCACACTTTCCGAAACGCTTTAATCGAGTTGAGCCGGCACAACGGTCATCCGCGCATGTTCGGTTATGTGCAAGCGCCGGGAACTGCCATTGCCGCTCTCGCAGATCTTCTCGCATCGACGCTGAATGCCAATCTAACAGCCTGGCGTTCGGCCCCGGCCGCGGTTGAGATCGAGCGCCTAACCATTGATTGGATCAAACAAATCATCGGCTTTAACCGCAATGCCGCGGGACTCTTTGTCAGTGGCGGGTCGATGGCCAACATGGCTGCACTCGCTGCCGCGCGACGCGCCAAAGCGCCGGCGAAAATTCAAAACAAAGGGGCGCAATCCTGCAGCCAAACGCTGCGTGTTTATGCTTCCGAAGAAACTCATCTTTCCGTCGCCAAAGCTGCGGCATTGCTTGGCATCGGAGGCGACAACGTGCGCCTGATCAGTGTCGATGAACGTTACAAAATTAGACTCAGTGAACTTGTGGCCGCGATTGAAGAAGATCGCGCAGTCGGATACTTGCCGATTTGCATAGTCGCCAACGCCGGAACGGTAGCGACCGGCGCTTTCGATCCGCTTCCGCAGATTCGCGAAACCGCGCGGCGCTTCGATCTTTGGTTGCACGTTGACGGCGCTTACGGCGGATTCGCGGCGCTCGCAGCATCAGCACGTCCTTTGTTCGCCTCGATCGGGCAAGCGGACTCGCTCGCGCTCGATCCCCACAAATGGCTTTACCTTCCGGTCGATTGCGGCTGCATCTTGTATCGCGATCCAGAGATAGCCCGCGCCACCTTCGCCCACGAAGCGGAATATACCCGAGTTATTGGACAGGAAGCGGACGAAGCTTTTGCCTTTTGGGATTACGGGCCGGAGCTGTCGCGCCGTTTCCGCGCTCTCAAAGTCTGGATGTTGTTGAAAGGTATCGGCCTCCAAGCGCTGAGTGAAGCAATTGACCATTTTTTGCTTCCGCCATCTGCCCGCGCAATTGAAACACTCATTGACAGCAGCCACCCCATCCGAACGAGAAACAATCGAGGAACAACTCGACGCTCACAACGAACGCTTGTTGCTGGCACTACAGCGCGATGGCAGTTCCTACCTTTCCAATGCCCGACTCCGCGGCCGATTCAGTTTGCGCGGTTGCGTCATGAATTACCGGACAACACTACGCGACATGGAAATTCTGCTCGATGATTTGCGCCGTATCGCTGCCTCTCTCGCTGTCGCGGCGTGATCTGTTTTTCCGGCGTGCGAACACGGCTCTCCAGCGCGCTACACCGGCTTTGAGCTTGTATGACGGAACACAGGTATTCCTGCCTGTGCGCCCAGCGGAGTTGCACTCCGCTGTTGGGGGAAAAGGGTGGTGCGCGTCTGAATTACGTGAGGCAGCGGGTTGAAAACCCGCTGGGCGCACAGGCCGGCGGCCTGTGTTCCTGCGCAAAGCGGACTTAAAGATTTAAACTCTCTGCTAAATACACGTAGCACCGCAAACTAACGCGTTTTTCCGATTCGCTTTGTCCCTGCAGTGCTAGATTATCGGATGCCGTTTCAGCTGGAATCCAATTACAAACCGCGGGGCGACCAATCGCAGGCGATCGCGAAGCTGGCGAAATCGCTCGAGGCTGGAAATCGGCATCAGACCTTGCTCGGTGTCACCGGCTCAGGGAAGACCTTCACCATCGCCAACGTAATCCGCGAGATCGACCGGCCCACGCTCGTTATCTCACACAACAAGACGCTGGCGGCGCAGCTCTACTCCGAGTTCAAACAATTCTTCCCGCGTAACGCGGTCGAGTATTTCGTCAGCTACTTCGATTATTACCAGCCGGAAGCCTACATCCCGCGCTCCGACACCTACATCGAGAAAGATTCGTCCATTAACGAAGAGATCGAACGCTTGCGTTTGTCAGCTGCGAGCGCGCTGCTGAGTCGACGCGATGTTATTGTGGTCGCGAGCGTTTCCTGCATCTACGGCATCACTTCGCCGGAAGATTATGAGCGGATGTTGCTGACCGTAAAAAGGGGACAGCACACCACCCGTGAAGCAGTTCTTGGGCGGTTAGTCGACATGCTTTACGAGCGCAACGACATGAATTTTTCGCGCGGCCGGTTCCGCGTCCGCGGCGACGTGGTCGAAGTTTATCCGGCCACGGCCGACGAAGAAGCGGTCCGGATCGAATTTTTTGGAGATGAGATTGATGCCATCACGCGATTCGATCCGCTGACCGGCCATGGCCGCGAAGCGCTCAGTATCATCACGTTTTTCCCGGCAAAACAATTCGTCACTCCGGCCGACAAGCTAAATCGCGCCCTAACGACAATTAGGGCGGAGCTGGATGATCGGATCAAGCTCCTCGAATCGCAGAACAAATTATTGGAAGCGCAGCGCTTGAAAATGCGAACAGAATACGATCTCGAAATGTTACAGGAGATGGGATTCTGCAGCGGGATCGAGAATTACTCGCGGCATCTCAGTGGCCGCCCGCCCGGTTCAAAGCCCTACACCATCATCGATTTCTTCCCGAAAGATTTTCTGACGGTGGTCGATGAGTCGCACGCGACCATTCCGCAGATCGGTGGGATGTATGAAGGGGACAAGTCGCGCAAGACAGTGCTGGTCGACTATGGATTTCGTCTGCCCAGCGCGCTGGATAACCGGCCGCTGAATTTTCCCGAGTTTATGAAGCTGACGAACCAGCTTGTCTACGTCAGCGCCACGCCGGCTGAGTTCGAAATTCAGAACAGTGTCGTTGGCAACAAGGGCTACGTGCCACACAAACGCGCCCGGATTGGTGAGGACGAGTTGGTGCCATTTGTTTTGCCTGGTGAGGAAACTTCCCGCCTGCGAAGCAGATCAGGCGGGACGCCCGATCGCC
>QHRJ01000028.1 GCA_003220075.1 Verrucomicrobiota bacterium | reverse complement strand
GAAATTTTGCGCGGCTTGCGCGCCGCCGATTTCGACATTCTGGTCGGGATTAACCTGTTGCGCGAGGGGCTCGATCTTCCCGAAGTCTCGTTAGTTTGCATTCTCGACGCGGACAAGGAAGGATTCTTGCGATCGCAAACTTCCCTTATTCAAACCGCCGGCCGCGCCGCCCGCCACATCAACGGCGAAGTGGTTCTTTTCGCCGACATCGTGACCGACAGCATGCAGGCGTTGATTTCAATTTCGGAGTATCGCCGGGCCAAGCAAATGGAATACAACGAAAAACACGGCATCACTCCGCAGACGGTCCGGCGCGCAGTGCAGGAAAGTTTGCATACGATCCTGCGTGGCCGCGAGATCGCCTCGTCTGTCATCAATGAAGCCGGTGGAAACTTCGATCTGACGGAATTACTGCGCGAGTTGGAAGATGAAATGCAGCGGGCTTCGGCCAATCTCGAGTTCGAACGGGCGGCGCTGTTGCGCGACCAAATCATGGAAGTGAAAAGCGGTACCGGCCTAACGAAAATTGAACCTAAACGCCGGCCGGTGAAATACACTCGCGGCAACGGCCGCCGCCGCTCGCGGGTGTAGCATAGACTATCCCTGCCACTGGATGCAATGAAGCACGTCGTCCTCAACCGGGAATTTGGAATTGTCCGCACAGTTGCGGTTTTCGGGCCGGGGCGCGGCGGGACGTCTTTGATTGCAGGCTGCCTGCGTGGCCTCGGCGTCTGCATGGGAGTCGCTCCCCACCCATACAAACACGAATGGTCGCCAATCGTTCGGCAAGCAAAGAGCAAAGTCGATTTAGTTGAGACCCATCGGAACATCCAACGGATGAATGCGAGTCATCGGTGGTGGGGCTGGAAATTTCCCAGCGATGTTTTTCACATCGAAGAGGCCACGGCTTTACTGCGCAATCCGGGTTTCATCATCGTGAGTCGCGATCTAACCGAAATAGCCCTTTCCAGTCTGGCGCGCCAGGATGTGCCCTTCGAAATATCGCTGCAAGAGACAGCGATAGTCTCTCATTTTATCGCAGACCGCATCGGGTTTTGGCCGTGGCCCATTCTACTCGTTCCATTTGCGGAGGCTTTGCGTGAACCAGACACGCTGGTTGAAATTCTGTGTGCATTTCTGCAAATCTCTCCGGGAGAAAGCGAACGGAAACAGGCGGCGAGTTTTGTCCAGCCGCTCACGCGTGGTTATCGGCCTTTCGACGCGAAACCGGACCAACTGCACGATTTTAGTCCCCTGAAGGCCAATCTTGAGGATTCGCAAAAACTTGCGGTGGACTTGAGCGCGCGATACGGCCGGCAGTACTCCCAACAATTCGAGGAAATTTTCGCTAAGACGAAAACCACTGCCGAACTGCTCGCCGCGAAAATTCGAAGCCCGAAGGAATTGGCGGTCGCGTCTGAAATCATAAATGAGTTCGATGACCTTTTTCGCGTATGCGGGGCGAAAGATAGCATTGCTGAAAGTGCGCAAAAAAACGGATTCAGCTCGAGCGAAAAATGGCGCGCTGCTCTCGATCAATCGTTGGACAGACTTTCCACCATGGCGCAAGAGGCGAGCAAAGAAACGCTGAATGCAACTGGCAGTTACGACGCACTATTGCGTTTGCATCGCGCCCTTCAGCTAATGATCCGTCTGCGGGACGCGCTCGAAGGTGGGCTGCGTCGGATCGAATTTGGGGTACTTTAACAAACT
>QHRJ01000027.1 GCA_003220075.1 Verrucomicrobiota bacterium | reverse complement strand
AGGCGCGTTCACCGGCGCGCAACAAGCGATGAAGGGTAAATTCGAACTCGCGAACGAAGGCACAATTTTCCTCGACGAAATTTCAGACATGAGTCCGCTGGCACAGGTAAAAATTTTGCGCGTGCTCGAATACGGCGAATTCGAGCGGCTTGGCTCCGAACGAATGTTGAAGACGGATGCGCGGATCATTTGCGCGACCAACGTTTCGCTGCGCGATCGGGTGCGTCAGGGAAAATTTCGCGAGGACCTCTATCATCGCCTGAATGGTCTTACTATTTTGATTCCCGCGTTGCGGGATCGCCGGGAAGAGCTACCGGGATTAATCGCAAACGAGCTGAAAGCGTCGGCATTGCGGCAGGGGAAAAAGATCACCGCGATTCATCCGGCCGCGATGGATCGTTTGTTGGTGCACGATTGGCGCGGAAATTTACGCGAGCTCAGTCACACCGTGCGAACAATGACCTTATTCTGCGACGGTGACGTTATCATGCCCGAGCATGTTCATTTTCCCCCCGACCTCGAGCCGTTGCAAACATCTGCGAATTCATCGGAGAAAAGTGCGAGTCACGCGCATCCTGACCACGACGGTGGCGATCTCTCGCTGGCAAGCGCAGTCAAGCGCCACGTGCACTTTGTCTATAAACAGGCGAACCAAAATCAGCGGCGCGCGGCGAAGCTTCTTGGCATCTCGCGAGCTACCCTGAGCCGGCATCTGCGCGAGCTGGATCATAAGTGATCTGACTGCAATCGAAACGATACCAGATGGCCTAAATTCTGAGCCATCCCTAGTTCCATCGAAATGGGGTAGACACAATTTTCATTAATGGCATTAGGAATATAAAAGACTTTGGACCAGGTCTTTAAGTTTCGAACATAAATCGCGAATTACAGAAGAAGTCCAAGGCTAAAATCTCATGGCACAGATAGTGGTAATAGGGCGGATGTGAGTTCGTCGAAGGAAAAAAAGGACGCAGATTCTGGGGAGCGTGGAGCTCAACGGCAGAAGCGTTCGAAAGATAAGCTGATCCGTTTGGACGACCTGATCCCAGATGAAAAGGTCGTAGGCGGCGGCAAATATTTCGGCGCGACTGACACAACCCAAAACCAAAAAAACAACTAACAAACTAAGAAAGGTAATATGAGCGAAGAAAAGAAAGACAAACCGCAAGTTGATGTGCGTGATCTGAGGCCAAATAAAGATGCCAAGGGTGGCGGTGGCCACAGTGCGCAAGGTGGCGGAAAAAGCGTCCAAGGCGGCGGCAAAATCAACCAGTAATCATTCGCCAGTGTCGCACGGTGGTCCTAATCCGCTGTGCGACCTGGGAATTCTTGGTTCTCCCCAAACAAGAATTTCCGCAGCAGGAAGTAGTAGCCATGCCCTGAGCCGCGTGAGCGGGTCTCGATTCCGCAGCGCGGCTCAATTTTTTTCTGCAATAATATGAGCAATCTGTTTCTGCGTCGTGACGATGGGCCGGCGACAAAAACGGAATACGAGCGATCGAGCGCAAAAAATCACCGGAAATTTGCGGTTGCGGATTGGCGGAACAGCGACGTTTTCTAAATGTGGGCGGGACGAGGGTGGACCTATTTGCTCCCGATTCGTACTTTTTCTGAGCGCGAGAGGCATGATTTCACCGGTCACCTTCAAAGTTTAGATACTAGCTTTTGTATTGATCGCCCCGGGGCCGCTCATTCTCACTCAGCGATCGCGCTTCCGCTCACATTTTTAGTCGCGGCGATTTTGTATCAGTCGACTTGGTCATGGCTGGCCTTACACCGGGAAAAGCGCAGCCGTTTTGTCCCTGGCCAATTGTGGCATGAACGCCGCTGTGGATATTGGAGTGATCTGTGACCACGTACTGGGCTTTTACCGGGTATCTCTGGCGCGCCGATTGCGATCTTTTGGGGCAAATTTAGTTGCAAAGGCATGGGGCGCCATTGGTTCGCCGCGCCGCAGCGAAAGAGTACCGGGAGTATTGGGTGATTTTGTCAGCGAATTTTGCCTTGGGCAAGTAAGCAGCCGTGTAATGCGAGCGCAACGAATTTGCTGAAGTGTAGTTTAATAAAAGCGAGGTGAAAGCCTGGTAAAACTGTTCTTTTTAGATAAGCTAAAAAGGCTAAAAAATAAGAGCGAAATTTATTGACGAAAAATCGTTAAAGTTGTAGCTCTAGTAAGCGTGGAAATTATAGCGTGTCCGCGTGGGAGAGTGACCGCGACCTTTAGTAGGGAAGGTTCTGGCTAAGAAATGACGCCAGCAACCACGGGCGGCAGCGTGTCTCAATCTCTCGGATTGCAAGGGCAGGAAAAACGGGAACAAATCATGGAAGGTAGAACAAGCGAAGTTCAAAAAGCGAATCGTGAAGCGCCTGTCGATCGAGTTGCGTCCGGGGATGGAGAAGAGGCCCCTGAGGTTACTCGTTTTCTTCATCAGCTCGTCACCGAAGTGGCACGAGTTCATCGGGGCGACTCCGAACCTTCGTTTCCTTCAAGCCCGTGCTCGCGCGCGGAACTCGCAGCCGCCTTGCCTAAATGGAAAAGATTTATCGACCTGGCCGTGGTCACGCTTCTATTCCCGGTCTGGCTGCCGGTAATGACGTTGGTCGCACTGTGGGTCGCAGTTACTTCGCCTGGGCCCATCTTCTACCGACAACCGCGGATCG
Organism: Verrucomicrobiota bacterium; assembly: GCA_003220075.1. Classification (GTDB taxonomy): domain Bacteria; phylum Verrucomicrobiota; class Verrucomicrobiia; order Chthoniobacterales; family UBA10450; genus AV69. The sequence goes on along the minus strand of QHRJ01000027.1, from coordinate 13,629 downwards.
GATTCAAGGGTCGCCGTTTCATGCTCGTAAAATTTCGCACCATGAAGGTGAATGCCGAGACTCATATTCATGAGGCATACCTTGAACATTTGATCATTAGCGATCGTCCGATGATCAAACTCGACGCCACCGGAGACCCACGTCTCATTCTTGGTGGGAAATTTTTGAGAGCAACTGGTTTAGATGAGTTGCCGCAAATCTTCAATGTCTTGAAGGGGGAAATGAGTCTGGTCGGACCGCGACCTTGCACCGTTGGTGAATTTGAACGTTATGCGCCGGAACAACGGGCGCGCGTAAACGCCTTGCCCGGCCTCACTGGACTATGGCAGGTCAACGGTAAAAACCGGACAACATTCCGCCAAATGATCGAGATGGATATTTTTTATGCGCGTAACATTTCCCTTTCATTGGATATTAAGATCATCCTGCGAACTCCGCCTGCGATCGTCGGGCAGTTTTTCGACACTGTGCGACCATTGCCACGTTCCGGTGCTCAACCCACCCCAACGGTAAAAACTTAAGCAGCCGAAAATGTCATCACCCATTAATGTTGGGGTAATCGGGTGCGGTTACTGGGGCCCGAACCTCGTCCGTAATTTCAAGGCACTCACCAGTTGCCGTCTCAAGGCAATTTGTGACGTCAATGAGAGTCGATTGCGTCATTTGCGCACCCTTTATTCCGACATCGACGCGCACACCGACGCCGCCACCTTAATCAACGATCCTGAGGTCCATGCCCTCGCCATCGCCACGCCGGTCGCCTATCATTACAATCTTGCCAAAGCGAGCTTGCTCGCCGGCAAACATACGCTGGTGGAAAAGCCCCTTGCTGCGTCTTCAGCGGAGTGTGAGGAGTTGATCGAAATCGCCGACGAAAAAGGTGTTGTGCTTATGAGCGGCCACACTTTTCTCTACTCTTCTTCCGTTCGGAAAATCTGCGACATCATTAACGCCGGCGATATTGGCGACATTCGCTACATCAATTCGCGCCGCCTCAACCTGGGATTATTTCAAAAGGACATCAACGTCGTTTGGGATCTGGCACCACACGATATTTCCATCATTCTGCATATCCTTGGCGAATTGCCCCTTACAGTGAACTGCCAGGGTAACGCGCACGTGACCTCCGGAATTGAAGACGTCACGAATCTTTCGCTTTCCTTCAGGAACAAGAAATTCGCGACCATCCAAAGTAGTTGGCTGGAGCCGCGGAAGGTTCGGGAAATGACGATTGTCGGGACACGGCGGATGATCGTTTACGATGATCTGCAGCCGTTAGAAAAAATTCGAATTTACGACGTTCGAGTCGATCGTCCCCCGCATTACGATACCTTTGCTGAGTTTCATTACTCCTATCATTACGGGGACAGCTATATTCCCCACATTCAGCAAGAGGAACCGCTAAAGGTAGAGTGCCAGCATTTTATCGATTGCATTGAAAGCGGAATGGAGCCGACGACCAGCGGCCGCTCCGGCTTGGAACTGGTCACTATTTTAGAAGCGGCAACTGCTTCGCTCAAAGCAAACGGCGCACCGCTGAACTTCCTTCGCAAACGCGATGATGGCGTCGTGCCGCCGCGCCCGAGGCAAAGTCGCGGCGCCGTTCAGGTCGGACCTCTGGCCGTATGAGCGACGCCCGTGGGGCACACCAACTAATCGCGCCAGATGTCAAGCTAGGGCGCGACGTCCGCATCTTTGGTTTCGTCAACCTCTATGGTTGTGAGATTGGCGACGAGACCAAGATTGGATCTTTTGTCGAGATCCAAAAGAACGCCAGAATCGGCGCGCGTTGCAAGATTTCGAGTCACACTTTTATTTGTGAAGGCGTGACCCTGGAAGACAACGTCTTTATCGGGCACGGCGTTACTTTCATCAACGACCGCTATCCGCGCGCAACCAACGGCAACGGCAAGTTGAAGACCGAAGACGATTGGAGTTGCGAAGCCACCCTGATCAAACGCGGCGCCTCGATCGGTTCGGGCGTAACTTTGCTTGGCGGAATCACCGTCGGCGAAAACGCAATCGTCGGTGCGGGTAGTGTCGTAACCAGGGACGTGCCGGCCAATGCTACAGTTGCCGGGAATCCCGCACGTCTGCTCAAAGAATCGCTTTGCCTCTACCAATGAAAGTCCCATTTTTAGATCTTAAGGCCCATCACGCTCCTTTGCGGGGCCATTTCAAAACTGCCATCGCCGAAGTGATTGATAGCGGAATTTTCGCCGGCGGGCCTGCCGTCGCAGATTTTGAGGAGGCATTCGCTGCCTTTTGCAAATGCGACTATGCAGTTGGCTTGGGTAGCGGAACCGAAGCGGTTTGGCTGGCGCTACTGGCTTGTGGCGTCGGCCCGGGCGATGAAGTGATCACGGTGCCGAGCACATTCATGGCAACGGCCGAGGCCATTACCTATTGCGGCGCCAAGCCTGTCTTCGTGGATGTTGACGAACGCACCTACACAATGGCCCCTGGTGCATTGGCCAATGTCCTGACGAGTCGTACGAAAGCTATCGTTCCAGTTCATCTCTTTGGCCAAACCGCTGATATGGATCCGATTCTAAAGTTTGCCCGCCAGCATGGCCTAGTTGTGATCGAAGACGCCGCCCAAGCGCACGGTGCCGAATACAAGAATCGACGAGCGGGGTCGATGGGCGAAATCGGCTGCTTCAGTTTTTATCCTGGGAAAAACCTCGGCGCGCTCGGTGAAGCAGGTGCCATCGTTACAAATGACCTCGAACTGGCCGACAAGATTCGCGTGTTGCGCGACCACGGGCAAGCGCGGAAATATCATCATACCATGGTCGGCTGGAATTGCCGAATGGATGCGATTCAGGGTGCATGTCTCGCGATCAAGTTGAGGCATCTTGATCGTGGCAACGAGCTCCGCCGCACGCATGCGGCCCGATACAACGCGGCATTTAGAGACGTAGAAGAAATCATCTCTCCGGTTGAAGCCGAGGACGCTCGCCATGTCTACCACGTCTATGCTATCCGCGTGCAGGACCGCGATGAAGTAATGCGGAAGTTGGAAAGAAAGGGGATTGGATGCGGCGTGCATTACCCGGTTCCGGTTCATCTTCAGCAGGCTTATGTCAGCCTGGGTCATCAACCTGGCGCGTTCCCAGTCTCGGAACAGATCGCGAATGAATTCCTCTCCTTGCCGATGTTTCCCGAGCTTACCGAAGGACAGATCGATTTTGTCATCGAAACCGTTAGAGAAACCGTTAGTGCGGGGGTAATAGCCTGAAAGCGGTCAAGCAAATAACAGCCCAGGCAACAGCCGCGGCGTCGGTTCCGGTCGCGCCATTGCTCCGATCTTTGCCACGGCTAGACGAGAAGGACGCGCAATCCCCCGGGCGATCATTAAATGCGATCCTGATAAACCCTTTGGTGGATAGAGAGTGGGATGACGCCATCAACATGCATCCCGATGCGACCATCTTTCATTCAACAGCCTGGGCTCGTGTGTTAGTCGATACCTATGGTCATCGCCCGTGCTATCTCCAAATGTCGTTGAATGGCAGCCTGCTTGCTCTGGTTCCAATGCTGGAAGTCCAGAGCGTGCTGACGAGATCACGTGGCGTTTGCCTGCCATTTAGCGACTATTGTGCTCCACTTACTTTCAGTAGCTTTGGGCACGAGCTTGTGCCGCAAAAGTTACAGCGGATCGCGCGTGAGCGACGCTGGAGCTACTTCGAGCTACGAAGCCATTCAATCATTCCCGTTAATGTACCCGCCTCCGAGTCTTATTACGGCCACTTTCTCGATTTGAGAATCGGCCCGGAGGCGCTCATTTCGAATTTTTCGAGTTCGGTCCAGCGGGCGGTCCGCAAAGCGCAGCGCAGTGAACTAACTGTAAGTATTCAATCTAGCCCGGATGCGATGGCTCAGTTTTACAAGCTGCATGTCCGGACCCGCCGCCGCCATGGAGCGCCACCGCAGCCGCGATCTTTTTTTATAAATATTCAACGGCATCTGATTAGCGCCGGTTTGGGGTTTATTGTTCTCGTCGAATGCCAAAAAGGCCCCATCGCGGCCGCCATGTTTTTTAAACTGGGGCGCCACGCGGTCTATAAATTTGGCGCTTCTGATGAAAGGTTCCAGGAGCTTCGCGCCAATAACCTGGCCATGTTTGAAGCAATAAAGTATTTGGCCGAGGGAGGCGCTGAAGCTTTGCACTTCGGCAGGACCGAAAAAGAAAATCAAGGCTTGCGCCGTTTCAAACTTTCGTGGGGCGCGACTGAAGAAGAAATAGGCTACGCTCGCTTTGAAATGGCGAGCGGGTCTTGGACCCATTCGCGCGACAGTCGCTCCACACTTCACCAACACATTTTTCGCGCGTTACCGGCCTCGCTTAATCGGCTGGCTGGTGCTATAATATACCCGCATCTCGACTGATGCACTTCCCCCCAACTTAATATATGCCCGAACATCGAACCGAGCCGCAGTCTTCCAATCTTAATCTACGCGATATCCCGATCGCGCTCTTCAAATGGAAGCGATTCATCTTAGCCTTTGGCCTAGTCGGCATTCTTGCCGCCGTCGGTGTGTATTTTTTCTTTCCCGCAGTTTATGAATCGGACGCGAGGTTGCTCGTTCGTTATGTGCTTGAGAGAAGCGGCATTGATCCTATCGACGGAATGTCTGGTCAAGCCAAAAGTGGCACAGGTATAACCAACGACGGTGTAATCGCAGCGGAGGTCTCCATTATAACCAGCTGGGATCTATCAGTCCAGGTCGCAGAGGCTTTGGGACCGAATCGGGTGCTTCCTGACGCTAAAGCGCCAACGGTTGTGGGAGCCGCCGCCGCTATCAATTCCGGCCTTGCTACTAGCACAGCCAAGAATAGCAACATCATCGGCGTTTCTTACCAAAATCGAAGACCGGAAGTCGCGACCACAGTTCTGAATGAACTGGTCACCCGCTACTTCACCAAACATCTTGAAGTGCACAGATCAGCCGGCGCATTCGACTTTGTCAGTCAGCAATCTGATCAGATCCGCGCCCGGCTTAACCAAACGGAAGACGCGCTCAAGGCGCTGAAAGCCAAAGCGGGCGTAATCTCCCTCCAGGATAGTATGGCTAGCATTAATACGCAGTCTTCGCGCTTGGAGGATCAGGTAAGAGCAGCCGAGAACGATCTAGCTGAGGAGCAGGCTAAAGTAAAACAGATTGAGCGAGGTGGATTACCAGTAGATTTGAACGAGACGGATAACACTAAGGACAAAACTAAGGATAACACCGCCGCACCGCCAAACCAGGCATCAACCAAGGACACGGGCGACTATCAGGCGCTGGTGACTAATCTGACGAAGCTGCGCGAGACCCAACTGGAGATGTCCGCCAAGTACACTCCCGAAAATGTACTGGTGAAGATGAATCAGGCACATATTAACGACCTGGAGAATCAAAAACGGAACTTGGAAACGAAATTTCCGGAGCTCGCAACCCTACGAACTGCATCGGGGCAGTTGGATGTACGGATCGAGCGTGCGCGTCTTGCCGGAATGAAGTCAAAACTAGACGACCTGCGTCGCCAGAAGACGGAGTTGCAAGATCGGATGAAACAGTTGGCCGACATCGGACCGCAAATTACCGGCCTTGAGCGTAACAAGCAGCTGGAGGAAGAAAATTACAAGTATTATTCCGGGACATTGCAAAAGGCGCGTGTAGATGAAGCCCTTGATCCTTCCAAGATGCCGAACATCAGCGCGATCCAACGACCTTCTCCGCCGGCAATGGTTACAAAGACTCGAGACAAGACCGTGCTCGGATTGGCCGGAGGTGGACTCGCTTTGGGGGTCGGCCTCGCTTTGCTCTTTGAGTTGGTCTTCAATCCTAGCTACAAACGCCGATCGGAAGTCGAGCTGCAGTTGCGTTCTCCGGTCATGCTTTCGATTCCTTATCAAGGCATCAAACAAGGGATCAACAGCCGCCTACGCTTGCCTTGGAAAAATGGTCAGCGGGCCGCTAAGAAAGCGGCTGATCAGAGCAACGCCAATCTTGCTCCCTGGGAAGTTGAGCACTTCATCCGTCCCTATTCCGAAGCGATTCGAGACCGCCTTGGTTTATACTTCGAGTTACATGGAGTTACCCACAAACCGAAGTTAGTAGGCGTTACTGGCTTCGGCGAAGGCGCGGGAACTTCGACTCTCGCTGCCGGCGTTGCTGCCGCCCTCTCGGAAACCGGTGATGGTAAAGTACTTCTTGTTGATGTAAATGCTGCCAATGGCGAAGTTCATCCATTCTTTGCCGGCCGCCCCGCTTCCTCTCTCACTACGGCCATTGAACCCCAAGCAGCAATCACTTCCGCTGCCGATAATCTGTACCTGGCAACAATCACGCGATCGGGCAACAAATCCACGCATCTTGGGCTCAAAAAATTCTTCGCTTTGGTTCCAAATCTCAAGGCCAGCAACTTCGACTACATCATTTTCGATATGCCACCCATTAACCAAACCAGCCCAACCATTGGTTTGGCCGCGCTGATGGATAAGGTTCTGCTGATAGTAGAAGCGGAGAAAAACCATCGTGATGTGGTAAAACGGGGCTATCGTGAGCTTGTCGGAGCGCGGGCGGACATAGCGGTGATTTTGAATAAGACACGTAGTTACGGTCCGAACTGGCTCGAAAGCGGAAGTTAGGCATATTTCGCGGATCGGGCCTACCGTCACTTTTCTTCCTCCATCTCGGGAGAAGCATACTTGTTGTAGTTGAGTTCGGTAGTTCGTAGTGTCATGTTACGGCACAAAATCTACTACGGTCTTAAACCGTTCGTTCCCCGATTTATCCGGCTTGGAATTCGCCGATGGTTTGCCATTCGGAAACGGGAGAAAGTTAAGGATATTTGGCCCATCATGCCCGCCTCGGGACGCGTGCCTGACAATTGGCTCGGGTGGCCGGATGACAAGCAATTCGCCTTGGTGTTGACGCATGACGTCGAAGGCAAAGACGGTTTGGGCAAGTGCCGGGAATTAATGCGACTCGAGCAGGAGTTTGGATTTCGCTCCTCTTTCAACTTCATTCCGGAGGGAAACTATAAGGTTCCTTCAGAATTAAGAGATGAATTAGCGAGGAATGGGTTCGAAGTAGCGATACACGATCTTAAGCACGATGGTCGACTGTTTTTATCGCGACGGGAGTTTGGCCGCAAGGCCACGAGGATTAACCGCTATCTTCGCAACTGGAATGCGGCAGGATTTAGATCAGCTTTTATGCTCCACAAGCTGGATTGGCTTCACGAGCTCAGTATTCAATATGATGCCTCCACTTTCGATACCGATCCGTTTGAGCCGCAACCTGACGGACGCCATACAATTTTTCCCTTCTGGGTGCCCGCGCCTGGGGTGCAGAAGTCGGGAGCCAATCGGCTTGGGGCGAGCCAGAAGCCAAGCTCGACCGCTGGTATGCTCCGTGCCGGTTACGTCGAACTCCCTTACACGCTGCCTCAGGATTTCACGCTCTTCTTATTGCTGAGGGAGCAGACGCCGAACATCTGGCTGCAAAAAGTCGACTGGATTGCCAGGCACGGCGGAATGGCACTCGTCAACGTGCATCCCGATTATTTGTGTTTTGATGGAGCCACGCCAAAGGCGATGGAGTATCCGTCCACTCATTACAAGGCGCTTCTAGAATACGTGAGCCGACATTATAAAGGCCTTTTCTGGAACACGACACCAAGAAACGTGGCACAGTTTTTTGCCGATGCGACGAAGATTCCCGAGGCTAGCGAAGCATAGACGTCCACAGCAATTTCTCCCGATGAATAGCACAGTTTCGGAATGGGTTATGTAGGCTGCGTCACGGCGGCGTGCTTGGCCGAGATGGGCCGTTCAGTGACAGATGTGGATCTGCAGCAAATCAAAGTCTCGCTGATTAATTCAGAGAAAAGCCCGATAATCGAACCAGGTTTGGAAGCTTTAATCCGTCAGGTGTTTAGGGAGGACGGTTGCAAGCGGTTCGGGAGGGCGAGAGCTTGAGAGATGTTTCCCTGATCATGGAAAGACTTCGGTATCTGCATGAGTCCCGAATTCATGCGCGAACTACGGCAATCCATGATTTTCACCACCCGTCGTTTATGGTCATCGGCGCCTGCGACGACCGCTTTCGCGAATGAGATGGGGAATCTCAGCAAGGCTATGGGCAATGATAGCCACAAAGATATGAAGATTTTTTGCAAAAATACCAAGCTGAACATCTCTCCATAATATCTTAGGCCGGGGGTTGCTTTCGGTGGCTCATGTTTACCAAAGGGTCAGTTCCCCAAAAGAAGTCATAGAAACCAGTGACGTAGTTGTTCCAGCAAAAATAATCCGCAAATTTAAGAGGCTGTGGTTAATCACAGCGATTCAAAAGTGATCATTGATCTAGTCCGGTTGACCCGTGGAGCTGTAAAGGCTCCCGGAATTACAGCGGTATCTGCGGGTAACCGTTATACCCCTATGCCATTATGCTTCGATTTGCTGGCAAAATCCTGATGCTAGTTGAGAACTATTTTCCGCAGCACACTCGCGTCGCGAAAGAGACTCCGTTTGCAGATGTTAATCGAATGAATCTGCTCTTGGTTAAGCTAAACGTCTTCCTTGGCTATGTGGTGGAATATTGCTACTTCACCACGGCCTGTCTCATTGTTAGCACGTATATTTTTATAAGGCGGGGTTCGACGTGATGCACGCTCACAATCCTCCGGACACTCTCTTTTTAGGCTCTGCCCGTCAAACTGCTCGGAAAGAAATTTGTGTTTGACCAGCATGACCTGTATAAACGGATTCAAATCGAGCGAGGGAATAAGAATCCTCGCGACGTCTTCATTGTACGGAATGAACCTAACCAGATGCGAATGACACCGGTTGCGCCGAGCGCGCGTTTGCGGGGAATGAATAAGTGTACCCTGTGTTGCATCGGCAATTTGAATCCTCAACAATTTTTGAGTCGGTTAGGATCTCTGGCACATGGCTGAACGCAAGAAAGTTGTTGTTGTGGGGCTTGGAGAGGTAGGAAGACCTCTTTTTGAAATCGCAAGCCGGCATCACCAGACGATCGGCGTGGACGTCGAGCCCGTGGTGAAAAAGTTCCAAGGGATCGACGTCATGCACATCTGCTTTCCGTTCCAGATCGAGGATTTCGTGAGTGAAGCCACACGCCGGATCGAATATTTCAAACCTGCGCTGACGATTATCAACAGCACCGTAGCAGTTGGGACGACGCGCGCCGTTGCGGAGCGATCCGGCGCTGCCGTGGTGAACAGTCCGGTGCGTGGCAAGCACCTTCGGATGCTCGAGGACCTTTTTCACTATACGAAGTTCGTCGGAGCGCTTGACCCAGCTGCGGGCGAGCGGGCTGCCGGACACTTCCAATCGCTGGGCATGAAAACCAGGATCCTCTCGTCTCCAGAGGCCACCGAACTCGCGAAGCTCACTGAGACCACCTACTTCGGCCTCGTGATTGCCTGGGCCCAGGAGGTGGAGAGGTACTGCGATCACCTGGGCTTGAATTACGACGAGGTTGTCTCGATCTATGGAGAGATCCCGTTTTTTCCTTCGGTAAAGTACTTCCCGGGAATCATCGGCGGCCACTGCGTCATGCCCAACATTGAAATCCTGAGCCGGCTAGGGCATTCAGAGTTTCTGCACGCGATCAAGTGGTCCAACAGGAACAAGACTGCGCGAGAAGCCAGGAGAATTAAAGAGACAAACTCGGAGCACAAGCGGCATGGCTGAAAACTCTATGACCGTGATCGACAACAGATTCTCTGACCGCTTCGGGCAGGGAGCCTGGTTCGCGCTGCCGCGAGGCGTTGCCTCGAATGTCCGCAGCTGCGAGCACTAGGGCTATTCGGCTATTGCCTGCACCCACATGAGAAGAAGACGCGTAGGTATTCCACACATTTCAACTGAGTTCGCTACGACAGCGATGCTGGGCGTCATTTCAGATCCAACTGAAGAAAGCGCGGTTCGCGAATTTTTTGAATTGTTTAAGACTCCCTGGGAGTTTTATCGCAAAGAGAGGCAGTATCAAGTCGTGCTGTGCACAAGCGATGCAAAACCTGAGCCCTTTTCCACCAGACTCTTGATCCTGTATGCCAGCGAAGAAACGGAGTTTGACGTTAAGCTGAAAATCGAGACCCGCCTTCACGACCACGAAACAAACCTCTCCTTGTCCGCGGGTTCGCTGCCCCTCTATGGATGTCACGCCACGTTTCTCCACCCGGGCGTGAAGGTGTTGTCCAGCGAAGACACCGGGAAAGCGATCGGATTCGTCGATCGGTTGGAAGACCAGCTCTTCGCACGCGTGGGTTATGACCTATTCCGCGAGGTTCAATGTCTGCTCACAAGGGGACAGCCGCCCGCGAACGCTGGCACCCCCACACTGGAATTGCATATCGCATTCCTGCGGGACCTGATCGTGGGGTGCGGAATCCCGTTGGTGGAGATTCCACCCCTGCCCGACGGATACCCCTTCATTGTGTGCCTCACTCACGATGTGGATCATGCGTCCATTCGCCGACACAAATTCGACCACACGATGTTCGGATTTCTGTACCGGGCGACCTTAGGCTCACTCTTCAATGTGGTGCGTGGGCGGCTCCCCTGGCGCAAGATGTTTACGAACTGGGCCGCCGCGGCAAAGCTGCCTTTCATTTATTTCGGAATCGCTGAGGACATCTGGTTACAGTTTGATCGTTACGTGGAAATCGAGCAGGGCAACCCTTCCACGTTTTTCGTGCTTCCCTTTGAAGGCGATCCCGGACGGTCCTCCGAAGGTCGAGCACCCTGGGCCCGGGCCTCACGCTACGACGCCTCTCACATCGCGAGTAAGATCCCGCGCTTGACGTCCGCGGGCTGCGAAATAGGGCTCCATGGGATTGATGCCTGGTTGGATAGTTCAAAGGGGCGTGAGGAAGCCAAACGGATCACGAGATTCTCAGGAAAAGAAACCACCGGCGTGAGAATGCACTGGCTTTATTGGAGTGAAGACTCCCCAGTCATCCTCGAAGATGGTGGGTTCCCCTACGATTCCACCGTGGGCTACAACGACGCGATCGGCTATCGCGCAGGTACCAGCCAAGTGTACAAGCCGTTACAGGCGAGTCGAATACTCGAACTTCCGCTTCACGTAATGGACACCGCATTGTTTTACGCCAACCGGTTAGACCTTTCCCCACGAGAGGCCCGAAAGCGCGTCTCCTCCATTCTGGACAACGCTGCTCGGCTGGGCGGCGCTGTTACAATCAACTGGCATGATCGAAGTATCGCTCCCGAGAGACTGTGGGACGACTTCTACGTGGAGCTTCTTAACGACTTGAAGACCAGAGGCGCCTGGTTTGTCACGGCCACCCAGGCGGTTTCGTGGTTTCGAAAACGTCGCTCCGCAGTTTTCGAAGAAGTTCAGTTTGATTCGGGCGGTCTGCACGTCAAGGTATCTACCTCCGGTGGCGACAAGCTGGCAGGCTTGCGGTTGAGGATCCACAAACCACGGAGTTCAAAGCAGTTCGCTGAATGTGCAGACAACCAACCCGCCGGCTACGTGGACATCAGCCTAAACGAGCGAATTGACGCGCTCGTTGCCCTTTAGGATCGCCGGTGCAATTGGCCGAAGCAAGAAAATCTCCAGGTCAGGTTTTCAAGCACCTTCATTTCGAGAATATCGAGAGTCACCGATGAAAATCTGTTCGGTCGTAGGAACCAGACCTAACTTCATCAAAGAGTATTTGGTGAACCAGGAGCTCCGGCGCAGAGGAATTCGGGAGGTTTTGATCCACACCGGCCAACACTATGACTACGAGATGTCGCAGGCCTTCTTTGAATGCTTTGAACTTCCTGCTCCGGATTATCACCTTCACATTGCCAACACCAATGGCGTGGATTTTTGCGCGCAAACCATTCTTGAGCTTGCCCCTGTTTTTCGCGCCGAGAAGCCCGACTGCGTGCTGAGTTATGGGGACGTCAACTCCACGATGTCCGCAGCGATTGCCGCAAGCAAGCTGGGCATCCCGTTTGCGCATGTGGAAGGGGGAATTCGGGCCGTGGATCGGCTCAATCCCGAGGAGATCAACCGACGCGTGTCGGATGTACTCGCCGACGTCATTTTCTGTTGCACCAAGACGGACGTCAATAACCTGCACAAAGAGGGCTACAGTCCGGAGCGCATCGAGTTTACCGGAGACCTGATGAAAGACGCGCTTCTGATAACGTTGAAAAAATACGACATCAAGGTATCGCGCGGAGACTATCTGGTTCTGACGCTGCACCGTGAGGAGAACCTTGCCGATGGAGCGCGACTTCGTGCGATATTTTCCGGACTAATTCAAGCCGGCCGGAGAATCATCTTTCCCGTCCACCCAAGGACCTTGCAAAGCATGAAGGATTTCGGAGTGCTGGAGATGCTTCAAGGCTCGCAAATTGAACTTTGCAAACCGATGGGCTACGTGGCTTTTCTTCGATTGACTGCGGGGGCAGACAAGATTCTCACGGATTCCGGGGGCGTCCGCCGGGAGGCGTACCTTCTGAAGAAACCTTGTGTCACACTGATCGAACTCTCGTGGTTCCCGGAAATCTCGCAAGCTGGATGGAAGGTCTTAACCGGACCTGACCCCGGGCGCATCGCTAACCTGATCAAGACCTTTGAACCTACCGGGCCACACCAGGAGTTGTTTGGAGACGGGACCGCCCACGCGAAAATCGTTGATGGGTTGATGAGGCGATATGCCTGATAGAAATTCAGCACGAGTGGCGATGCTCGCCCACACCTGCTACTTGACGGATGCCCGGATCCGGCGAGAGGCGGAGGCCCTGGCGGGCAACGGTCTTGAAGTCCACGTCGTTTCCCTGATGGAGGAAATGAGAGGGGGCAGGGAGCCCCGCGAAGCTATTCACAACGGCGTTCATATCCACCGCCTCCACATCCGCCGGAAGCGGGGGAACTTCCTGAGATATCTTTTCGAGTATTTCATGACCGGCTTGCTAGGCGGTCTGAAACTCGCTCAACTGCATTTCCGTAGCCGGCTGGATGTAGTTCATGTTCACAACATGCCCGACATTCTTATTCTGGCCGGTATCATTCCTGGGTTGAGCGGAAGCAAGCTGGTGTTGGACGTCCATGATCCAATGCCAGAGCTCTACATGAGTTGGCATCAGGAGAAGCGCGGGTTTGTTGTCAGGCTCCTGGCTCTACAAGAGATGGTCAGTTTCTGGCTGGCCGACCGCGTCGTGTCCGTTAATGAAACCATGCGAGAAAACCTTCGCTCCAAGGGAGTCGCCGACGACAAAATCTTCATCGTCCACAACTTTCCGGATCTGAATCATTTTCAAGTGTGCGATATCCCAGAGTCGTGGCCACCGAGCCAGAATCGCCTCGTGCTCCTCTACTGCGGGACGATCACCGAGCACTACGATCTGGGCCTGGCGGTCAAAGCCATGGCAAGGCTGAGTGGTGAAGTGCCGATTCGGCTCAAAATCATGGGGGACGGCAACAAACTCGCCGAGGTGCTCGACTTGGCCTCCCAATTGGGGGTCAGGGACTCAATCGAACTGGTCGGACGGGTCCCTATCGAACAAGTGGCAGGTGAGATGAGAAAAGCAGACGTGGGTATCTCATGTCACCGAGACGGCGTTTTCGGTGGTTTGTATTTTTCCA
>QHRJ01000182.1 GCA_003220075.1 Verrucomicrobiota bacterium | reverse complement strand
AGCGCGATTGCTCCATCCAACGGCGCAACCAAAAAGTGATTGAGGAATGTCCTTCACCGCTCATGACCGAGGGATTGCGCAAAAAAATGGGACACGCCTCCGTGAAATTGGCGCAATCGGTCGGCTACCAAAATGCCGGCACAATGGAGTTTCTGGTCGATAACTCCGGCCACTTCTACTTCATGGAAATGAACACGCGTATTCAGGTCGAGCACACCATCACGGAGGAGGTCTATGGTTGCGACTTGGTGAAAGAACAGATTCGCATCGCTGCGGGCGAACGTCTTTCCCCGCACGTCGAGCGAGCTTCGCCGCGATTACACGCCATCCAATGCCGGATCAACGCCGAGGATCCGGCAAAAAATTTCCAGTCTTCACCGGGCAGAATTGCATTTTATTACGCGCCGGGCGGCCGCGGCATCCGAGTTGATTCTCACGCTTACACCGGTTACGTCGTGCCGCCGTACTACGATTCGTTAATTGCAAAATTAATCGCGGTGGGAGCATCGCGTAGATCGACAATCGATCGGATGCGACGCGCGCTGGATGAGTATTACATCACCGGAATCACAACCACGGTCGGATTCCACGGCGCAATTATGCGCAGCATGGAATTTCGCGAAGGGAAATACGACACCGGCTTCGTCGAGCGGCTGATGAATTCGGATAAATTCGAACTGATTGCAACGCCCGGCCGCTTGCACGAATAAGGTGCGCTTGTCAGCGGACGCCCTTCTTTACGCAATTATCGATCTCGGCTACATCAGCGCTGAAGATGCGCCGACCATTCTGGAAAAACTAAACGCCGGCGGAATCGACATGGTGCAGTTACGCGGTAAAAATCGTAGTCTCGATGAATTGAGCGCGCTCGCGGAAAGGCTCCTGACCATCTCGACGAAGATCCCGCTTATCGCCAACGATCACGCTGAGATCGCGCAACGCGTGGAAGTGCAAGGTGTGCACGTCGGGCAGAATGACGATTCGATCGAAAAAGTACGCGCGCAGATTAAACGGCCAATCGTCGTCGGGAAATCAACTCACAGCATCGAACAAGCCGTCGCCGCCGAGCGCGAAGGCGCCGATTACATCGGCTTTGGCCCAATTTTCTCCACTCCGACCAAACCCGATTACTCGCCCATCGGTCTTGAACAAATTCGGGAAGTCCATAAGCGCGTTTCCATTCCCATTTTTTGCATCGGCGGGATCAAATCCGAAAATCTCGTGCAAGTAATCGCCGCCGGCGCGAAACGCGTCGTTATCGTTTCCGGCTTGCTGCAAGCGACCGACATTGCCGGATATGGAAGAGCTTGTAAAAAATTACTTCGCCGAAACGATGTCATTCCGAGCGAAGTCGAGGAACCCCGATGAAGTTGTGTTTAAGCTTGCGGCGGGATCCCTCGACTTCGCTCGGGATGACGAACAATATATGAGTTTGCTCGTCGTCGGTTCCATCGCGCTCGACACGGTCAAAACGCCGGTCGAAGAACACGCCGATTTGCTCGGCGGTTCCGCCTCCTACGCCGCTCTCGGCGCGAGTTTCTTTACCCCGGTGAATTTGGTTGGCGTGGTCGGCGATGATTTTCCCGAAAGCGAATTCGAGTTTTGGAAATCACATCGGATCGACACCACCGGCGTACAGCGCGTCAACGGGAAAACGTTCCGCTGGTCGGGCGAATACGCCTGGGACCTCAACACGCGCGAGACGCGTTCGGTCGCGCTGAATGTTTTCGAAACATTTTCCCCGGAGCTGCCGGCAAATTATCGCGCCACACCCTTCGTTTTGTTGGCAAACATCGCGCCGAAATTGCAATCGCACGTGCTCGATCAAATGGAACGGCCGCGTTTTATCGTCGCCGACACGATGGATCTTTGGATCGAAACCACGCGCGCCGATCTCGACGCCTTGCTGCGACGGGTTGATCTATTGATTCTGAACGACAGCGAAGCGCGCGAGATGACGAAGGAGACCAGCCTTATTCGGGCCGGGCGAAAAATTCGCGAATGCGGACCTCGCTATGTCGCAATCAAGAAGGGCGAACATGGTGCGCTACTTTTTGGCGAAGACGAATTTTTCAGTGCCGGCGCTTATCCGCTGGAAGATATTCACGATCCAACCGGGGCAGGAGACACTTTTGCTGGTGGTTTCGCCGGTTACCTGGCGGCACACGTGCGGGAAAACGTGACCTTTGATGTCATGCGGAAAGCGGTGATCTATGGAAGCGTGCTGGCGAGTTTTTGCGTAGAAGCATTCAGCCTCGAGCGCCTGCGCAAATTGACCCAGGACGAAATTGCGGATCGGTATCAGATGTTCAAAATGATGAGCCAATTCGAGGTCTTAGCCTGACCGCGAACATTTGACGCCGTGCGTCGCTCACTTGAGGTACCGTTTCTTGATGAAATGGATAATCGTTTTTTGGCTCGGTTTGGCGAGCACCTTCGCCGGCGACGATTCACCCGTCGGAACATGGAAAACGTTTGATGATAAAACGGGACGGCCGAAGTCAATTGTGCGAATCACGGAGCAAGGCGGCGAGCTCAGCGGAAAAGTGCTACAGGTGCTCGAATCCGCGGAAGGGCCACATCCGCTTTGCCGACCGTGCGAAGGCGAACGGAAAGATCAACCGGTCGAAGGCATGACGATATTGTGGGGAGCGAAAAAGGATGGAGCTTCGTGGGGTGATGGGGAAATTCTCGATCCGGAGAACGGCAAGATTTATCGCGTCACTCTTACTCCTCTGGATGGCGGGCGAAAACTGGAGGTGCGTGGGTACATTGGTGTTTCAGTGATTGGCCGCAGCCAGACATGGCAACTGGAGGAATAGCGGTTGAAAATGATGAGTCAATTGAAGCAGTGACGTGAAACTAACGAAACGCTGGCTTCTTATTTTTATCTTATCAGGCGTGGTGACTGTGCCTTGCCTGGCGTCCGCGCCATGGGTAACGCTGCAAGGCGGTCATTACCTGATAAAACGGCCAAACGATGGGGATAGCTTCCACGTGAGTGTTGAAGGGCACGAGTACATCTTCCGGCTTTATTTTGTGGATGCGCCCGAAACCAGTGCTGAATTCCGCGATCGAGTAGAGGAACAGGCGGCATACTTCGGAGTCACGGTTGATCAGGTGCTTCAAGTTGGCGAGTTGGCAAAACAGTTTACCCGGGAAAAACTGACCGATTCATTTCTGGTGCGGACGTGTTGGGAAGACGCGGGTGGTCGGAGCCGGATGCAGCGCTTTTACGCATTCGTGCAGACGCGCACCGGGGATCTGGGCGAGCAGCTGGTGGAGAATGGTCTGGCCCGGGCCCATCCTGCCACGGCCAAACCCGAAGGTTTAACATCAGCCGCAGCGGAATGGAAAAATCTGATCAAACTGGAGCGTAAGGCAAAGCGGGAGAAGGTCGGGGGATGGGGAGCTAACGAGGATCGGATAACAGCTCGAGCGCAACAACCGGAAAGTGAAAGAGGAATTGATCCGTTCGACAAATTTTTTCACCCCGTCGGTGAGATGCCGGTGCAAGCGGCGGCGACACCCGCCGCCAAGGTTGGGGCGACGCCATTGCCTTCCGAGGAAACCACCCCTTCTGGTTTCCCGGTCCAAACCAAACTCGACGTCAACACCGCATCGCTAACTGAACTTGAGAACGTTCCCGGAATTGGCCCATCCATTGCAGAGCGCATTATCGAGGCGCGCCCATTCAAAGCCGCCGACGACCTGCAACGGGTCAAAGGAATCGGCGCTGGAAAACGATACGAAAGGATTCGCCCATTCTTTAACTAATTAACGCACGTTGAAAAGACTAACCGCGGATTTCGTGGATGTGCACGGATGAAATTCCTGAGGCGGCAATGGATTACGGAACCACTGACTACGGACTCCGGGATCTTTGCTCGGCCATTCACTAATTTCGGCGCCGCTGCGGCCGTTAAGCTCGCACAGATCCCTGCATTCGGCGGCTCCGGCGGAACGGACCCGAGAAATTGCGGTTGCGTCCGCGGCTTGATCGCCTGCTCCAGATCGTAGGCCAAAGCGAGCAGTGTCGGTTCTTTCAGAAATCCGCTATACATCCAGAGACCTGCAGGCTTGCCTTCTGCGGTGAAGCCAACAGGAATGGAAAGATTCGGATAACCTGCTACCGCCGGCAGCGACGACGCGAAACTATAAGTAGGCGCAACGATGGCATCGAGGCGATCCTTCCGCAGGGCCGCGTCGATTCCGTTTGTTCGGGCGAATGTTAAGTTATCGGCTCTGGCGCTGAGATAAATCGGATCATTCAAATCTCCACTGGTCTGTTCCGCGAGCTCGAACACTTCCTGCCCGAAATATTGCATCTCTACTTCACAATGCGCGATGTCGAACGAACTTGCGCCAGGTGTGCCGCTAATTCCTATATTTCCCGCTCATGATTGTCCTCTTGTCTGATCTTCTTAAAAAACGAGAATTGATACCAACCAGTCAATCCAGATACTACCTACCTTCAATCTCCGATCCTCCGTCTCCGATCTCTGCCCTCGGAAACCTACGACGCTTAAAACTTAAGCTTCCCGATAATTATTAACGGATAGCTGGTAGCTGAAAGACGGCGCTATCGTACCGCCTTTTATACAGCGCTTGCGTTTTTATCTTCTTGTAGCCCAAGGCTGGATAGAAAGTGTGGGCCTCGATCCGCTTGGTATTGCTTCGCACGGATACTACCTCTGCGCCGATACGCTTCGCCCAGCGTTCCGCTTCCTCGATCAATCTCTGCCCAATCCCGCTGCGACGGGCAGACGAT
>QHRJ01000181.1 GCA_003220075.1 Verrucomicrobiota bacterium | reverse complement strand
ACCTCCGAACAAATGGAGCCGAGTCTGGTCGTCAGGCATTGGAGCGAAACGCCCTACCGACTACGTAGTGCCAACATGCGCGCTGAATTCATGAGCCTGCCGGAGTTGCGCGATTATTTGAGGTTTAATTCCGATTTTCCGCAGACGTTGCTCGCGCCCTTTCGCACGCATTATCACTATCGAATTGCGCTGCCCTGGACCTGCCTCGTCGTCGCGCTCATCGCCGCGCCGCTTGGCGTCGGCTTTTCCCGACGGGGCGTCCTTGCCAGTGTGGCCACCGCCATTCTGCTGATTTTTGCATTAAATTTTTCCACGCATCTTTTTCTCGCCCTCGGCGAAGGTGACCGTATCCCGGCCTGGATCGCCGGCTGGGGGCCCACAATTGTTTTTGGAATGATTGGCCTTTATTTGTTGCAATTGCGTTCTTCCAATCGCGATCCTTCCGACTTTCGCGGCTTCCTGCCGCGTCGTATATTTGCGCAATGATAAATCCCCTGGCGACCGATTGGCCAATCAAACAGCGTTCGGAGATTTGCAACGCCACTCAACGACCGTTTGTACCTGGCGAAGTGTTCTACACTCTGCTTTATCGCGACGGTGATGGGTTCCGACGTGAAGATTTGAGCGAAGGAGCCTGGCGCGATCGCAACGAGAACATTCAGCCGTTTTCATTTTGGAAAACGAAATTCGAACCTGCAGCGTCACCGGCCCCAGAGCCGCTGGCCAAAGAAAACGCAGAGCAACTTTTTCGGCGCCTGATCGTGAAACCTGAGCCGCCGGCGAACGCCTGTTTCGTTCTCGCTGTAATGCTCGAGCGTAAACGCCTGCTGAAACAGGTGCGCATCGAAAATGCCAGCGGAAGTCGTTTGCTTATCTACGAGCATCGCGAAACTGGCGACGTCTTTATCGTGCGCGACCCGCAATTGCGGTTGAGTGAGCTCGAACGCGTGCAGGACGAAGTGGCGACGCTGCTGCGCAGTAGCGCAGCAGCGAAATGACCAACGACGAAGCACGAAGGAATGACAAAATCCGAATGACGAAAAGAGATACTACGAACGTTTTTTCGTCATTCGGACATTCGGGCTTCCTTCGTCATTCGTCATTCGTGCTTCGTCATTTTTAGTTGGCCATCCGGCTGCACTCCGGTCGGTTTCGTGAGATAATTTCCGGATGGATACCGCGCTCCCCTGGTTCAATGACGCCTTTCCGCTCTACCTCGCTCCAATGGCTGGTGTGACGGACAAGGTTTTTCGGCAAATCTGCAAGCGTTACGGTGCAGACGTTCTCGTTACCGAATTCGTTTCTGCAGAAGGCGTCTTTCGACGCAACGAGCGTACCCACGAATACCTCGACTTCGACCATTGCGAGCGGCCGCTTGGGGTTCAGTTATTCGGTGCCGACGCCACTCACATGGCGGAGGCAGCGAAACAGGTAGTCGATTGGGTTGCCCCCGATTTCATCGACTTGAATTTCGGGTGTCCGGTAAACAAAGTGGTTGCAAAAAACGGTGGTTCCGCCCTGTTAAAAGATTGTCCGACTCTTACCAGCGTGGCCAAAGCAGTCGTGCAGGCTGTCGCTCCCTTGCCGGTCACGGCAAAAATTCGGATTGGTTGGGACGCGGATTCGATCAATGCCGTGCGCGTTGCCGAAATTCTGCAGGAATGTGGCATCGCCGCCCTGGCAGTGCATGGACGCACCCGCGCGCAAGGTTATTCCGGCGAAGCAGACTGGCGCGTTATTGGCGAAGTGGCCCAGACAGTCGCGATCCCGGTTATTGGCAATGGGGATCTGTTTTCTCCGCAGGAAGTCGCGCGCCGGCGCGCGGAAACGAAAATTGCTGGCGTCATGATCGGTCGCGCGGCCATGAGTGCGCCGTGGATTTTCGGGCAGATAAAACATTATCTCGCCACGGGCGAATTGTTGCCGCCCCCCGAGTTATCGGAGAGATGGGACGTGATCATCGAACATTGCCAGGCTCACGCCAAAAATTGGGGCGATGAAGAACAAGCCATCCGGTCAATGCGCGCCCGATTGATGGCGTATTCGAAAAATTTCCCGGCAGCGAAAGTATTGCGCGAGAAATTTCAACACGTCTCCACGCTCTCCGAGATCGAGGCCATTGCACATGATTACCTTGCTTCTGTAGAGTCGTTGGAATTGTCGAGCGTCATGTAGCCACGGCGCTCAGTCGCCGTGCTCACGAATTATGAGACCGCCCCGACAGAGCGGGGCGGCTACAGTAAACGCGCGCTACATTTTAATGACGACTCGGTTTCGCGCCCCAATTCGATCATTAGACCCGTATTTGGCACACAATCTTCTAACCACGAAGCGTGGAGATCGCAGCTTCCGAACAGCGCATTGGCAATCTCGATTCAGACAGACAGGCGGACATAGTAATCGCGGCTCGTTCAGAGCGGGATGATCTCGGCCCTAGCCCTGAAACAGGGAAGTGTCCGCGAAAAAACCGACGACCATTACCCGCTCGAAACATCGCTGCAGCGCTATGCGTGATTGCTGCCGCCCGAGTCTTCATCTTTTCCGCCGCTTTTCCGTTTTTCAACAATGTGGAGGAGCAAGACCATGCTGACATGGTAGTAAAATATGCTCACGGCTATCTATCCCGGGGGCTTACGCAATTTGGCGTCGAATCAGCGCGTTACTTCTCCCTCTATTATACACCTGAGTTTTTTCGAGGTCCGGAGCAATTTCCAGGGGGTAGATTTCCGCAGCCTGCTTGGATGTTGCCGGCAGAAGAGCAAGAGCGCCTTATCACGAAAAAGATTGAGTGGTGGCAACACCATCCAAACTCCGAGTCCACCGAGCCTCCGCTTTATTATGCAATCGCCGGAGTGTGGCTAAATCTTGGGCGATTGTCCGGACTTGAAGGGCCCTGGCTGCTCTATTGGGTTCGGTTTCTTAACTCGTTTATCGTGGCCGGGATTGTTTGGACTGGGTTCGTCACCGCGCGACTGGTCTTCCCTGAGCAACCCATTTTCCACCTTGGAATGCCGCTGCTCCTGGCGTTATGGCCGCAGTCATCATTGTACTCCGTCCAGAGTGACGTCCTTTCTCCTTTATCCTTTGGCATCACTTTCTTTTGGCTTCTCAATCTCATTAGTTCTGAATCGCCCACGGCTCTCGCATCAATGGCCACTGGACTCGCGGCCGCGGCCACGTGTTTAATCAAAGCAACTAACCTTCCACTGCTCGCGCTTGTGGCTGCGTTTGTTGCCATTTGGAGTTGGCAACTACTGCGCGCCCGCAAGGGATGGACCGCCTGGGTTGCGCCGATATCTATGGCGCTTTGCGTAGCGTTACCCGTCGCCATTTGGTCAGCATGGAATTACCACACGTGCAATGACCTGACCGGTGCCGCTACAAAGCTCAAGTTACTGGGCTGGACGCGCAAACCGCTGTCGGAGTGGTGGTCGCATCCGCTTCTTACCGTCGGTGGCTTCAAAGTTTTTTGGTCGACCTTGCTAGCCACTTTTTGGCGGGGCGAGTTCGTGTGGCACGCTAAACGTCTGAGCTTACCCGCGGCAGATCTGTTTTACTGGATCTCATCTGCAGCGGTGATAGCAGTGGCGGCGGTCAACCTTGTGCGGCGCAGGGCGATTCGAGACTTTCAGTGGCGCGCAGTCTTGTTGGCGTTTTCAAGTTTCGTTATTTTCGTGCTGTATCTTGGCATCCTATCAATGGCCTTTGACTTCGGAAACTGTCCCTACCCCTCGCGCGCTCACCCCTATTTTACGTCTGGGAGATTAATGAGCGCTGCCATGGTCCCCTTCGCGATGCTATATGTTTATGCTTTGGAGTCATTACTGCGGCCATTGAACAAGCAGTGGCCACAATTCCTTATACTCGGTAGCAGCGCTCTGGCGATAACGGTCTCTGAGTTAATCGTAACCTGGCCGGTATTCGCCAGTCAGTACAATTTTTTTCACTTACTTGCACGCGTCGCTGGAGCTCCGCCCTGCATTTGATCTCGCCAGGGCCACTGATTAGGCTTGTTCGTGAAAAACGCTGCACCATCCGCCTCACCCATCAATTACAAGATTGGAAATGAACGCCTCATCAAGGTGACCGAGAGCGCGTCGCTCAAGTTGACTTCGCTCTTGGAGAAACAAGGCAGGCCCAACGGCGCGTTGCGCGTGGCGGTAATCGGCGGTGGTTGCTCCGGGTTGCAGTACAAAATGGATCTGGTCGATGGCCCGGCCAACCGCGACATCCTTGTCCAAACATCGAACGTCCGCGTGGTGGTCGATCCCAAGAGCGCGCTGTTCGTCAGCGGGTCAGTCCTCGATTTCAGCGACGACCTGCAAAAGGGCGGTTTTAAAGTTACGAATCCCAATGCCGTCGCGCATTGCTCCTGCGGGGAAAGCTTTGCCGCCTGATAAGCTTCCGGCCGACATCGATGATGCCGTTGTCGCCTTGCAGGCATTGCTGTCTGCCGCGGCAAGCGGGAACGCTTGCCCTACAGAAGAAATGGGTTCGTCAATGGCACAGATGTTCATTTGAACTTGCGCTGGACCCAATGCATTGCATCATTTCCTTTAGATGCTGACCGATCGCCAACGAAGTGTGCTTGATTTTATTCAGAGCGAGCAACGTGAGAAAGGTATCACCCCCAGCACGCGCGAAATCCAAAATCATTTTGGCTTCGCCAGCCAAAC
>QHRJ01000180.1 GCA_003220075.1 Verrucomicrobiota bacterium | reverse complement strand
CGGCGCCTTATCATTACCGGCATTGCTGGCAATTTTTGCGTCCTCTTTACCGCGAACGACGCCTATATGCGCGATTACGAACTAGCGGTCCCCTCCGATTGCGTCATTTCGAACACCGCAAAAGAGATCGAGAAGGCTTTGCAGTTGATGCAACGTTATCTCAAAGCCGACACCCGTCTTTCCCGGCGCATTACTTTTGGGAAACGAGAGCGGCTCCGATAACGCCAGTCGAGCGCCGGTTTTTATTTCAGCGACGGGCAACGCACCGCACATCACAATGGTAGCCAGTGAAAACGTTGCAAATGTGTCCGCGCGACCCTACCGGGAACGGCGAATTCGTAAGAAACAAAATGAATTTGCTTAAGAGATTGCCGCCGTTCGATTCGAAGTCAGGCACGTTAAACGTTGTCATCGACACACCCAAGGGATGTCGAAGCAAATTTGCCTACGATATGAAGCGTAAAGCTTACGTGCTCAAGAGTGTTCTTCCTCAAGGCGCGCTTTTCCCGTTCGATTTCGGCTCGATTCCCGGGACCGTGGCCGACGATGGGGATCCGCTCGACGCACTCGTTTTGATGGATGAACCCGCTTTCTGTGGTTGTCTCATCGAATCTCGCCTTGTCGGCGTCATCGAAGCCGAACAAAGCCAGGATGGTAAGACGGAACGCAACGATCGCTTGATCGCAGTCGCGGCCAAATCACAAACCCATGCCGAAATTAAAGCGCTCTCCGATCTGAGCCCGGCATTGTTAAAGGAGATCGAACACTTTTTCATCTCCTACAACCAGGAGCGCGGGAAAAAATTCCGGCCGGTCGGGCGACATGGCCCGAAGCGGGCGGAGCAGTTGGTAAAAAAACAAAAGCGTAAGGCTAAGCGGCGAAAGTAAGTTCGACGGACGACTCGACGTTTGGCAGACCAGGAACAAATCCAGATTGGCGGCGAGATTCGAAATCCCCACGTTATGCAACTAGAAACACTGAAAGATCTCTACATTCACGAGCTGAAAGACCTTCACAACGCGGAGAAGCAACTGACCAAGGCACTCCCAAAAATGGCGAAGGCTGCTAGCAATGAACAGCTTGCCAAAGGATTTAAAGACCATCTCGAACAAACCGAGGAGCACGTCAATCGACTCGAGCGAATCCTGGAAAGCCTCGATCAAAGCACGCGCGGCCGGAAGTGCAAAGGCATGGAAGGATTGATCGAGGAAGGTTCGGAAATGATTGAGGAAGATGCCGAGGATGAAGTGCGCGATGCCGGGCTTATTGCTGCGGCGCAGCGCGTCGAACACTACGAGATTGCCGGCTATGGCTGCGTCCGCACTTACGCCGAATTACTTGGGGACAACAAAGGGGCCGAACTTTTGCAACAAACGTTGGATGAAGAAGGCGCGACCGATAAGAAGCTGACGGAGCTGGCGAAAACTTTAATTAACATTAGGGCTCAATAATTTTGGGGTTTTTCCTTACCGGAGCTGGGGGCGGAAGGAGAAAAGCTGCGGTGGGCAGCCAGCGTGGCTGGTCCATCGCAGCACTTTCGCCAGCTCGCTGAATTGCAAGCTCGTAACGATTTTCCGCCGAGTAACGCCGAAATCGCGGAGCTACTTTCGCGCGCAGCGAGCGAAGCGTCCTATGTATTGCAACGCGCCTATCGCCGGGCCGCGCGCAGCGCATTTCTCTGGGAAGTCGAGGCGCGCGATTTGGTCGCACAAAAGCGCTCGCTAACAGAACTGGCGCATATTGGACCGTTTCTTCAAAAACAAATCCGGCAATGGATTCGGCAGAAGCGACATCCGCCGTGTCCGCCGCCACTACGCAAAGAATTTCTCACCCTCGCCGAAAGTCGCCTACGGCTAGACAAAGCCGCGTCGTGGCGCTCGCACCTTCGGGGCGATTTGCAAATGCACACAAATTGGAGCGATGGCTCCGGCGATATTCGCGCGATGGCGGAGGCGGCCATCGAACGCGGCTACGAATATATTGCCATCACCGATCATTCCAAAGGCTTATCGATCGCGAATGGAATTAATGAAGTAAAACTGAAGAAACAATCCGATGAGATTGATGCGCTTAATCGCGCGCTGCGCGCAAGTGGTCAGAACCTGACAGTTTTGCATTCGATTGAGATGAATCTCAACCCCGGTGGCGACGGGGATATGGATCCAATCGCGCTGCGCCCGCTTGACATCGTTCTCGGTTCTTTTCATTCTGCGCTGCGCCGCAAGGAAGACCAAACCGAACGTTATCTCGCTGCGCTACGCAATCCGAACATTCAGATCCTCGGACACCCGCGCGGCCGGATTTACAATTACCGTTCCGGTTTGCGCGCGGATTGGGAAACGGTTTTTCGCGAGGCAGCCCGGCTCGATAAAGCGGTGGAGATCGACGCTTATCCCGATCGACAGGATCTGAACACAAGTCTGCTTAAAATTGCCAAACGTTGCGAAACCCGAATTTCCATGGGCACAGATGCCCACCATCCCTGGCAATTTGAATTCATCGATCTCGCTCTCGCTGCGGCGTTGGCGGCAAAAATTTCGCCGGAACGGATCGTGAACTTTATGTCGTTAAAGGAACTTCGCGCCTGGATCGAGAAGGTGCGGGGCGCAGAAGCTCGCCGCACGCGGACGAAGACGAAACGATAAATGTTCGGCTGGAGACTTGGCTGCGGGCGACAGGAATTGCGACACATCGTTCCCTCCGGCGGATCGCGTTCCTTTATGCGGCGATGTCGCGAAACCAGAGCGGGCACCATTCTTCGCATCTTCGGCGGCTAGGTAGCGCGAATTAGAAACAAAGGGAAGTCGTCATGCACGGGAAACGCTCATCATTTATCGCCAATTCATTCAGTCTGCTGAAACAAACGTTTTCGGAGTGGCTCGAGGACAAAGCGCCGCAGCTTGGAGCTGCCCTTGCCTACTACACTGTGTTCTCGCTCGCCCCGCTGGTTCTCTTGCTAGTGGCAATCATTGGCTTCCTTTTCCACAACGACCCAGCCGGGGCTTGGAAAAAAATGTCGGAACAAATGAGTTACTTTCTGGATAAGAGCGCCATAGATGTGGTAGCGAACATTGCCCAAACGGCGTCGCAACCGAACAAAGGTATGCTGGCGACAGTCATTGGAATTTTGCTGGCCCTTTTCGGCGCCAGCGGCGTCTTTGGCCAGTTGCAAAATGCGCTCAACACCATTTGGGGCGTAAAAGCAAAACCCGGCGCCGGAATCGCGGGATTTATACGGTCGCGTTTTCTCTCCTTCGCAATGGTGGCCGGTGTTTGTTTTTTGCTGCTAGTCTCCCTCGTCTTCGAAAGTTTGCTCAAAGGCTTTAGCCATTACATCCAGGCAATCTTTCCCGGCGGAATCGTGATCGCGCTCGTCGTTTATTCCATCTTCGATCTTGCCGTGGTCGTTCTGCTTTTCGCTCTTATCTTCAAATTTCTGCCCGACGTGAAAATTCAATGGCGCGACGTCTGGATCGGTGCGCTCATGACCGCGATATTCTTTGGCATCGGGAAATGGGCGCTCGGCCTTTATCTCGGCAGCGGAGCGGCGGCGTCAGCTTATGGAGCGGCGAGCTCGTTAATCACGCTCCTGCTTTGGATTTATTATTCATCGCAAATCTTGCTCTTTGGCGCCGAGTTCACGCAGGTTTATGCCGCGCGGGCCGGTCGCGCATTCGTTCCGGACAAATATGCTGTGCGGGTGTAGCAAAGCGATCTGCTGTAGTGGCAGGCATCGTTTTCAATCTGCAGCCGAGACGGCTGCCGCTACAGGTTCCTCTCGCGTGATCGGGCTGCGTTTGCTTGAGCGATAACGCCAGATCGCGAATGCGACAAAGAGCAGATCAGCGATGACGAAAGTTCCAACGTAGGTTTCGCCACCAATGCCGAAGCCGTAGCTGTGCAATCCTTTTCCAAGGACGAAGTTAACGCCGTACCACGCCATCAAGACCGCGAGAAAACAAACCACGCTCGCGACGACGAGACCGAATTCGGTCCACCAACCGGCGAGCCGTCCGTGCAGAGTGGTGATGTAACAGAGCAGCGCGATCAGAGCCCAGGTTTCCTTCGGGTCCCAACCCCAAAACCTTCCCCAGGAATAATTCGCCCACACCCCGCCGAGGATGGTGCCCGCGGCGAGAAGGAGAACGCCGAGTTGCAGCACGCGATAGAGCCAGAAATGCATGGGCGCATCTGCCCGCGCCCCGAGCGGATTGCGCGCATAACGGAAAAGTAAAATATGACCGAAAGCGCAGGCCAGGAGAAAAGCCGCATAACTAAGGGTGATTGTCAGTACATGAATTGTTAGCCAAAAATTATCACGCAAAACAGGAACCAGGGGATCGATGCTTGCCGGCATCGCGATCGGCATTTGATGAACGAGCAAAAGCGCGACCAGCGTGGCCGGCAACGATGCCAACAAATAGATCGGCGTGCGATATCGGGCAAAAAAGATCATTCCGAAAAATGATGCGGCGAATGAAACCCAAATGATGGATTCGTACATGTTCGTTACCGGGGGCCGCCCAGCAATCATGCACCGCAAGACGATGCCAGTAGCGTGAAATGCCAGCGCGCTAACTGCGAGCGCGATTCCAATGGTGCGGAGTGCTCGACCGCGCTTCCGCCCCTGTGAGATGAGCAACGCGACAAAGGCGAGACCGTAGAGCCAGATCGCACGATAAAAGCCTTCGAAATGATTGTAGAAATATTCCAGCCGCAGTTTTGATTCAGTCGGATAAATGGTTGGACTAAGGGCGCGGAGGTTTTGCCGCAACTGATTGGCGGCACGGCTGAACTGCAATGAATCTCCCCGGGCATATGCATTCACCATTGCTTGGAGTTGGGAAAACGCCGTCTCGAATTGCGATTGGCTGTAATACTCGGCGACACCGCCGGGATCTGGGACGAGCCACGGATCGGTTTCGCTCTTTGGAGCCGGCACGATCAGGAAAGCGCTCCCGTCCATGACATGCGCCAAAAGCGCCAGCCGATCGCTCACGCTGAGCGCTTCCTGTTGCAGTCGTTCGAGCGGCTTCTCGGCTTGCTTCAACGCCCGCGCTTCGTTTGCGATGCGCTGGAGCTCG
>QHRJ01000179.1 GCA_003220075.1 Verrucomicrobiota bacterium | reverse complement strand
CATCACCATGGAGTAGATTGAGTTGCCCACCGAAAGCGCCGGTCGTGTCGTTGTCGGCCTGTTTCGCCGGGTAGCCGAGAGCAAGTTTCATCGCTTCTGCCAGATCGTACGTGGAAACGAGCTTCGCGCCCGTGCGCTTTCCGATTTCGACCGCGTTGCCAACATGATCGCCGTGGCCGTGCGTCAACAAAATCAAATCCACGCGTTTGAGGGCGGCCAGTTCTTCATTGCCCTTGTCGAAGCTGGGATTGGTGATCCACGGATCGATCAGGAGAACGTTGCCGGCGGGCGTGACCAGTTTGAATGCGGAATGTCCGTACCAGGTGAGTTGAGTATTTGCCATACTGAAGATGAAAGTGAAAACACGTTGGCCGCAAGAAGAATGACCGGAGGGAGAAAATGACGAATGACGAAGCACGAAGGAATGACAAATGACTACCTACCTGCCTTGTCGTCAGATTTTTTCACTCGTCATTAATTCGACATTCGTCATTCGTGCTTCGTCATTTAAGATTAAGCGCATGAATCATGACGAAGCGCATCGCCATCTTTCGGTAAGCGACAAGCGATTGGCGCAGCTGATCTCGCGCTCGCAGCGCTACAACATCGAGCCGAACCTGAACGTGCGTCCGTTCGACGCACTGGCCGAGTCGATTGCCTACCAGCAACTGAGTGGGAAAGCGGCTGCGACAATTTGGAAGCGGGTGCGCGCCATTTTCCCGAAACGAAAATTTCTCGCACCAAAACTTGTGCTGGAAACGCCGGATGAAAGATTACGCGCCGCCGGTTTATCGCGCAGCAAGGTTGCAGCTTTAAAAGATCTCGCCGCCAAAACAATCGAGGGCACCGTGCCAACGGGCCGTGCGTTGGCCAAAATGACCGATGATGAAATCATCGAGCGTTTGATTCAGGTGCGCGGGATCGGGCGCTGGACCGCAGAAATGCTTTTGCTCTTCGATCTCGGACGGCCCGATGTCTGGCCAGTGCACGACTACGGAGTGCGCAAAGGGTTTGCGAGAATTTTCGGCAAACGAAAACTGCCGACGCCGAAACAGATGGACAAGCATGGGCGAAAGTTTGCGCCGTATCGTTCCGCGCTTGCCTGGTATTGTTGGCGGGCGCTGGATGACGCGGAAAAGAAGTTAAAAAGTTAAAAGATAAAATGTTACAAGGTTAAAACGGCGGACCTTTGTAACGTTGTAACCCTTTTAACGCTTTAACGCGCAGCAAAGCCGCACTTCGGCGCTTGATACTGGGGCCGCTACAACGTAAAACCCGACGCTATGGCTACTTTTCATATCAACCGAAGCGGCACGAGTCTCGGAACATTTTCGGAAGATGAAGTGCGCGAAGGACTACGCAGCGGAAAATTCGCTGGCACGGATCTGGGTTGGCGCGAAGGGATGGCAACCTGGCAGCCGCTTGCGCAAATTTCTGAGTTCACGAAAGAAACCGGGCCTGGCGGCGCCCCTAGCCCACAACCGCAATTCACCGGCGCCAGTGCGATTACTCCTACGGCGACAATCGCGCCGCGCTCCGGCCTTCCGTGGGATGATCGGCAGCAACGCGGAATTTTGCGCGCCTTTTTCGATACTTTGGTCATGGTTTTGACGAAACCGGCCGAAGCATTCACCGCAATGAAGCGCGAAGGCGGCTTCGGGGAGCCGCTCATTTATGCCATCATCGGCGGCAGCGTAGGCGGCGTGATCTATTTTCTTTACAACTTTTTGCTGGGCTCGGCCCACATGCTTGGCAGCCACGAAAATCCGATGATGCAGATGATGGGCGGGGGAATCCGACCGTTATTCTTTATTATCCTCGTTCCGTTGTTCGTCACCATTGCCACGTTCATCGGGTCCGGCATTTTCCATCTCTGTCTCATGATTGTTGGAGGCGCAAAGCAACCCTTTGAAACAACCTTTCGCGTAGTCTGCTTCGCAGGCGGCTCGGCCAATCCACTCCTCGTCATTCCTATTTGTGGCGGACTTATTGGCGGCATCTGGAAGATCGTTCTTTATTGTATCGGTTTCGCCCGCGCTCACGAAACCGACACTGGCCGCGCGGTCCTGGCGGTGGTCCTTCCGCTCATCGTTTGTTGCGGCGGCATCTTTGCTCTCATGATGATGTTGGGACTCGGCGCATTTGGATTTCCGCACCATTAACTAACGAGACCGATGCAGATCGTTCGCCGGCCGCTTGCTCCGGGTGAGACCAATCACGAATTGCTTTGGCTAGGTGTTTCCTCGGGCGGGCTGGCCCTGGCGGCAAGCTGGTTCGCTCTGAAATTGCCCTGGCCGATCTGTTTGTTTCATGCGCTTACGGGTCATTCCTGTCTGACCTGCGGTGCGACGCGATCGGCCGTGGCTTTTTTTCATGCGCACTTTTTCGCGGCCTTCCAATGGAACCCGCTCGCATTCGTCTTTTATTGTGCGTTGTCGATCTTCAACCTTTATGCGCTGGCTGTGATCATCACGCGGACGCCGCGGGTGCGAATCACGCAACTAACCGCGAGCGAACGAAAATTTATTCGCAGCTCCATCATCGCGCTTTTCGCCTTTAATTGGGTTTATCTTTTGATGACGAACCCGAGCCTCTGAGTTCGAAGTTGGATGTTCGATGTTCCATGTTCGACGGTCCCGTTCTGTTCGCCTCATTGAAACGGAGGGCCCTGGATTCAGCCAACCGTCTGTCTTTTCGCGGTAACCGGGGCCAATAAAGGGCGTAATGAATTCGCGCATTTCAAAATGGAGATGCGCGAAATATTGACCATTAGCAGTGCCAACGGTTGCGATTTGCTGGCCGCGCCGCACATCGTTCCCAGCATCCACCAGCATCTCGTCGCAATGGCCATAATATGATTGGAGGTAACGGCGAGCGCCGTTTTCCTCGATCGCATGCAAAACAATGACGACGTTGCCCCAGCCCGGTCCACCATGGCGCGCCAGCAAAACGCGGCCATCAGCGACAGCGTAAATCGGATCGCCCAGATCGGAATTTTCCCCGCCGATTCCGTTTAGATCGTCACCGAGATGATGATTTTCGGTGAAACGTTGCGCGTTATAGGCGAGCGCGCCGTGTTCGCTGCCGAGTGGGAAATCGAAACGGGTTGCAACTGGAAGCGACGCCAGTTCGAACGGCGAAGGAATTTGAAGTGCGGGGTCGAGATGGGTCGGGCGGGTCAATTCAGGCGCGAGCCGCCACGCTAGCAGTC
Source organism: Verrucomicrobiota bacterium (assembly GCA_003220075.1). GTDB lineage: Bacteria > Verrucomicrobiota > Verrucomicrobiia > Chthoniobacterales > UBA10450 > AV69. The sequence goes on along the minus strand of QHRJ01000179.1, from coordinate 6,706 downwards.
CGAGCAAGCCAGCGGCGAATAGTCCGAAGTAGAACCCAGCGCGCTTCATCTTTCGAGCACGAGCACGATTACGAGCAGGAGCACGAGAGTAATCGGAAATTGGCAATCGGCTTTGGCAAATCTATTTTCGTGCCATGCGGATTCTCGTCACCGGCGGCGCCGGATTTATTGGCTCGCATCTTGTTGAAAAGTTACTCGCTCTCGGCTACGACGTCGCCATTCTTGATGACTTCAACGATTTTTACGATCCGCGATTCAAGCGCGCCAACATAGCTGCGGTCAAAGATCATGCGCCGGTTTTCCAGATCGATTTGCGGGGCAACAATGCCGTGCGCGATCTTTTTCACCGCGAAAAGTTCGATGCCATCGCGCATTTGGCGGCGCGGGCTGGTGTTCGCCCATCCATCGCTCAGCCGCAACTTTATTACGACGCCAATGTAACCGGCACCCTGCATTTGCTCGATGCGGCGCGGACCGCCGGGATCGAGCGCTTCATTTTTGCGTCGAGCTCGTCCGTCTATGGAATCTGTAAAACGGTCCCGTTTTCGGAAGATTTTCATCTCACCCAAACCATCAGTCCCTATGCGGCGACAAAAATCGCGGGCGAGTTCCTTTGCTCCACTTTTTCGCATCTCTATCAAATGCGCATGATCGCGTTGCGTTTTTTTACGGTTTACGGTGCGCGACAACGGCCCGATCTGGCAATTCATCAATTCACCCGCAAAATCCTGGCGGACGAACCGATCGACCAATTCGGCGACGGCACAACACGGCGCGATTACACCTATATCGACGACATTATTCAGGGAGTGATCGCAGCGCTAAAATACGACGGCGCGATGTGGGACATTTTTAATCTCGGCGAAAGCGAGACCGTGCAATTGAAAGATTTGATCGAAGCGATCGAAGCGGCCGTCGGCAGAAAAGCGAAGATCAATCGATTGCCCGAACAACCGGGTGACGTGCCGCTAACCTGCGCCGATATTTCCAAAGCCCGTCGCCTTCTCGGCTATAATCCGACGACAAAGCTGCGTGATGGTTTGCCGAAGTTCGTTGAATGGTTTCGCGCCCAGCAACAATGATTCTGCCATTTGAGCAGCGCGCCTGTTTTGCCGCTGGTCAGGCCAAAACCGGCACGACCCTGCTCATCGCACTGCTCGATGGCCATCCGCAGTTGCTCGTTTTGCCGGAGGAAACAGCCTATTTTCCGACGGCCCTTAATAAGTACGGCAAACAAGGCCGCCGGGCGCAGTTTGATTATCTGACCAAGGAGGCTCTTTCGCGCGTCCTTTTCGGTGGATCACCGGAGTGGGAGAAAATGGATTACGGCCATTTTCCGGTCGCGGACTTTCGCGAACGATTTGAAACCGCGGCGTTCGATCCAAAGAACGCCCACAAAGATTTACTCGTCCTGATGATGCAAACGTATGCGGAGATGCTTGGTATCCCGCTCGATTCGATTGTGCGCTGGGTGGAGAAAACACCGGCGAATCGCCGTTTCATTCCACAGATTCTCGAGCGGTTCCCACACGCGAAACTTTTGATCACGATGCGCGATCCGCGCGCGATTCTGGCCGCGCAAATTGCTTTGGAAAAAACGCGAAAAACCCGCGAGTTCTCGGTTTACTACTGCGTTTCGCACTGGTTGCAGGCAGCGCAGTTGGCTTTACGCGCGGAACGAAAGGAGATTTCCGGAATCGTCACCCGCTACGAGGATTTGGTCGCGGATCCCGCCGCGCCGATGCAACGCCTCTGCGACTTTCTCGAAATCAGCTTTGATCGCAGTGTAGTGTTGACCCCAACAAAAGCGGGGAAATTTTGGCCGGGAAATTCTGCGACCGAGCGCGAGTTCACTGAGGTAAGCGGGGGACGAGCGGCCAGTTGGCAAACCGAACTGTCGGTGGACGAAATTGGCTGGGTGGAATGGCATTGTCGCGAGTTGATGCCTCACTTTGGTTACGCGCCGCGAATGTCGCACCGAAGTTTCCTGCACCATTGGGCACGCCCGATCCGGGAGGAACGACCAAAGCAGTATTTCAAGTCCCGTTATTACTCGGTGCGCGACAAATTGCTCGGACCGCGTAATAAGTAAGCGGCGCTTGCAATCGCCGTCAGCCCGTCGATAATGGGATCGTTAATGGTGCCGGCAGGCTTTGATCTTCCGCATCCGACGACTCAGATTTTGGAATTTATGATGCGAACGCTCGCATGTCCCCTGTTTCGTTGGCTGACTGTAGCGCGATGTCAATTAGGGCCGGGCCGGCAATATGAGGCGGAGTTTCCGGCGGCGATTGCTCGTCCACTTGAATGGACCTCGCGAAGTTCGCGCGCTGCTGGCCGTGCATCCCCCGATGCGCTCCGCCTGATCAATCATCAGAAATTCACTAAGGATAAACATGAAATCTTATACATCCGGGAAAGGTTCGCGCCGCGGGCACGGGCGTTCCCGCCGCCGAGGCGGCGATGGCCAGGGGCGTCGATATTCAGATGCCAAAGCGGTGCCACAGAAAAAAGGGTTCTGGTCAAGAATCGCGGATTTTTTCACAGCTCCCGACAAGGGCGCAGCCAAAACAGCACAACGCAACGGATCGCAATCGCGACAGGAGACACGCACCCCACGTAAACCGGAACCGATCGAAGTCACTTCACCGCGGCTTTACGTCGGTAATTTGTCATTCGATGCGACGGAGAGCGATCTCTTTGATCTCTTCAACGGCGTTGGCCACGTGCAAAACGCCGAAGTGGTGAGCTACAAGCATAATCAGCGCTCGAAGGGTTTCGCTTTCGTCCAAATGCAAACCGTGGACGAAGCAAAGCGAGCGGTGACCGAGCTGCATGACAAGGAATTCCTTGGCCGCAAGCTGGTCGTCAGCGGCGCAAAATCGACCGAACATTCGCGGAACTGATTGTCGATTCGGATTTGAAAGCGGGAGTCGCGGGAACGTGGCTCTCGCTTTTCTTTGGCGGCCCGGATCGCAGGTTATCGGTTCTCGGTTGCAGGGCAGGAAAGCGGCAGAGGACGGCCGCGCTCCAAAAGCTGGCGCCAACTCGCACTGCTCTCGAAAATCGCGAAGCATCTTCGAGTGCGCCAGCCCTCTGGCGCTTTGGCAACGCGGCCTGCTCGCGAAAGCTTTCGGAGTTGCCCTACAATTGTATATGGTTCGGAAAACTGTAGGGCGGCTGTGCCAGCTGCGCCCTAATGCGGATGGTCTCTCATAGAGGCGCCCTACAAGTTACCGAGTGAAAAGAGTTTTCTTCGTCGTAGGGCCGACCGCGGTCGGAAAAACGGCGGCGACGATCGAGCTCGCCCAAGAATTCGAGGCCGAGATTGTCAATGCCGACGCGTTTCAAATTTATCAAGGTCTCGATATCCTTACCGCGAAAGCTGATGAAGAAATGCAACGCCGGGTCCGTCATCATCTGCTTAGCCAAGTCTCGTTAGCCGAGACAATGTCAGCGGCAAAATTTCGCGAGCTGGCGCGCGCTGCCTTAGCCGATATTCACTCACGCCAAAAAAATGCGATCATTGTTGGCGGGAGCGGGCTTTATGTGAAGGCGATTACGCATGGGTTCGACCCAGTTCCACCGCCGGATCCGACGCTGCGCGAGGAATTGAGCGCTTTACCGCAAACAGAACTGGCGCGACGACTTCAGACGCTCAGTCCGGAACTCGCAGCCCGCACCGATTTGAAAAATCCGCGGCGCGTCATTCGCGCGATCGAGATCGCGTCCGCCAGTACGGTCATCCCGAGCGGAGCCGAGGGATCCCGAGGAAGTTATCTTAAAGGTTTCGCGGCGGGATCCCTCGGCTCCGCTCGGGATGACGGGGTGTTGCTTATGCGCGACCGCGACGATCTCTACCAACGAATTAATGAGAGAGTGAACGCGATGTTTGGCGATGGAGTCGAAGAAGAAGTTCGCGCGCTTCAGGATGTCGGGCCGACTGCAGCCAGCGCTCTGGGATTGAAAGAAATTCGTGCTTTGATCGCGGGTCAGATTTCACGTGAAGAATGTATCGCGAAGATCCTACAAGCGACGCGCCGCTACGCCAAGCGGCAGTTGACCTGGTTTCGCCATCAAACTACGTTTCCACAGCTGAATTTGACACCGTTTTCAAATCGGGAAGCCGTCCGCGCGATCACGCAAATGTTTCGTCGCGCTCAGGAATGATCGAGACCAGACCAAAGAAGCAGGTGGAGCGCGCCCTGCTGATTGGCCTCGAACAGAATGGCGTTTCCAAATGGGACCTGCGCGATTCGATGGAAGAATTGCGCGAGCTGGCCAGCTCGGCCGGCGCTGAAGTAGTCGATACCGTTACCCAAAAATTGCCGAAACCAACCGCGCCATTTTACATCGGCAAAGGTAAAGCGGAGGCAATCCGGGACTCCGTGCAAAGTCAACAGGTGACGTCCGTGATCTTTAATGACGAGCTTTCTCCGGCGCAGGGGCGTAATCTGGAAAATTTATTGTCCCGAAAGGTAATTGATCGCACCCAGCTCATTCTCGATATTTTCGCGCAACGGGCGCGGAGTCGCGAAGGCCGGCTGCAAATTGAGCTGGCGCAATTGCAGTATCTCCTGCCGCGCCTAACGAGAATGTGGCACCATCTTTCGCGTCAGACTGGTGGGATCGGGACGCGCGGGCCGGGCGAAACACAGTTGGAAGTGGATCGCCGGCGGGTGCAGGAACGGATCGCGCGACTCGAACGCGAGCTCGAAGGCGTGCGCAAAGTTCGGAGTGTGCAGCGACAGGGCCGCAAGCGGCATCAATGGCCAGTCGCAGCTGTTGTCGGTTATACGAACGCTGGGAAGTCCACCCTGTTGAACTTGATGACCGGAGCTGATGTCCTCGCAGTCGATAAACTTTTCGCCACCCTCGACCCCACCACCCGCAGTTTCACTTTATCCAACAAACAGCGTGTCTTGCTCACCGACACGGTGGGATTTTTGCGCAACCTTCCGCATACTCTGATCGAGTCCTTCAAAGCGACGCTCGAGGAAGTGAGCGAGGCCGATCTGCTCATTCACGTGGTCGATCTGAGTCATCCGCGGGTGGACGAGCAAATGGCAGCGGTCGACAGTGTCATCAAAGAACTCGATGCTTTCGGTAAACAGACGCTGATTGTTTTCAACAAGATCGATCTCCTGGAAAATCCGGACCTGGCCTCGATCTATTGCCGGCGATTTCCCGGAAGCGTTGCGATTTCGGCGAAGACCGGACAAGGTATTGAGCGGTTTGTCGATGCCTTGCAGTCGGCTCTCAGCGCCTGGCGACTGCGCTCCCATTTCCGGGTGCCGTTGAGTGAATCGAGCTTGATTGCGGAACTTCATCGGGTCGGACACGTGCTTGAGCTGCGATATGATAATGAATATGCGGTGATAACCGCCCATGTGCCGCCGCATCTCGAACAAAAGTTAACGAGCTTCATCGCGAGATAGCGCGAGGTTGATGATGTGCGGTGTCGTAACTGAGGGAGGCTTTTTGTGAATCGTTGGCTTCAGAAATGGATCGGGCGTTTCGGGCTCGAATCGCGGCCGCGCTTGCGTCGATTTCTCATCGGCGCCATTGGCTTCAGCGTTGTATTGATCGGGCTGGTGATGATCGTTTTGCCTCGACCGGCGATTCTCATTGTTCCGCTAGCCTTCGCCATTCTGGCCAGCGAATTCGCCTGGGCGCGCCGCGTTTGGCGCCGCGGCCAGATTCTGGTTTCGCGCGTCCGCGGCAAATCGGTCCCGCGGGAACTAATAGAAACGCAATGAGATGGCGCCGGATTGTTTGGCCCAGGCGGCGGAACACAGACTTTTCAGTCTGTGCGCCCAGCGGAGTTTTACTCCGCTAATGTGGTTGCCGGCGTTGAGACAGCGGGTTGGAAACCCGCTGGGCGCACAGGCAGGAATGCCTATGTTCCGGTTGGCTGCGACCGGCAGCAAAGGTTTTTCAGATGGAATCTTCTAAACCGATGACTCCGCGCGAACGTGCGCTTGCTTTGACCGAGCGATTCCGAAAAGTTTATCCCGACGCGCATTGCGAGCTCGATTTCAAGAATCCGTTGCAGCTTTTAATCGCAACCATTTTAAGCGCGCAATGTACCGACAAGCGGGTGAACATGGTTACCCCTGCGCTATTTAAGAAATATCCTGACGCGCGGGCATTCGCCAAGGCAAGGCCGGCAACATTCGAAAGTGAAATTCGCTCGACCGGTTTTTTTCGAAGCAAAACCAAAAGCATCTTGGGCGCATGCCAGGCCATCGTCTCAAAGCATGCGGGGAAAGTTCCCGATTCGATGGAGGAATTGTGTGCCCTTCCCGGCGTCGGGCGAAAAACGGCGAACGTCGTGCTCGGCAATGCTTTTTCGAAAAACGAAGGGATCGTGGTCGATACGCACGTTATTCGTTTATCGCAGCGCCTTAAACTAACGAAAAATAGGGATGCCGAGAAAATCGAGCGCGACTTAATGAAAATTGTGCCGCGGCGCGATTGGACACTGTGGAGTCACTGGCTCATCTGGCACGGGCGTCGCCGCTGTCTCGCGCGCAAGCCGGATTGCGAAAACTGCGAAGTGTTCGCGCTCTGCCCGAGCGGGAAAATTTTCCTGCGCACCGGTGAAGCAAAGAAGGCTTGAGTTTGTATGTCTTTTGCTGGGCGAATTGGAGTCGCTCCTCCCAGGTAGGGCTTCTCGCGTCGTTTTCACATTGACCACGACATT
>QHRJ01000178.1 GCA_003220075.1 Verrucomicrobiota bacterium | reverse complement strand
CAGTGGACGCTCGCGTTTCATCGGATTTCTCGGTGGTTTCCACGGGCGCACGATGGGTTCGCTGGCTTTTACCGCCAGCAAATGCACGCAGCAGCAAGGTTTCGCGACCATGCCGGGTGTCACCCATGTGCCGTTTCCGAATCCTTACCGGCCGCTGTTCGCGGGGGACGATCAAGGTCAGGCCGTCCTTAATTATATTGAGAACGTCTTATTCATGAGCAATCTGCCAGCCAGCGAAGTCGCCGCGATCCTGGTTGAACCGATTCAATGCGAGGGCGGCTACGTCGTGCCGCCGGACGGGTTTCTGGCCGGCTTGCGCCAGCTGTGCGATCGCCATGGAATTCTGTTGATTCTCGATGAAGTGCAGTCCGGCGTGGGCCGTAGCGGCAAGATGTTCGCCTGTCAGCACTGGAATGTGCAGCCCGACATCATGACGCTGGCCAAGGGCCTGGGCTCGGGCCTGCCGATCGGCCTGGTCGTGGCTAAAAAAACCATCATGCAACAGTGGAAGCCCGGCGCGCATGCGAACACTTACGGCGGCAATCCGCTCTGTTGCGCGGCCGCGCTGGTGACACTCGACCTGATCGAACGCGAGTACGCCGCCAATGCCGAGAAAGTCGGTTCCCATTTCATGAAACGTCTGCGCGAATTGCAGTCGCAGTATCCTGTCATCGGCGAGGTCCGTGGCAAAGGGCTGATGATCGGCATGGAGCTGGTCAGCGATCGAACCAGCCGCGCACCGTGCACAACGTCGTGCCATGCCGTGATCACAAACGCATTTCATCGAGGCCTGATCTTGCTCTCCTGTGGGCAAAGCACAGTGCGCTTCATGCCGCCGCTGACCGTGTCGGTCGCGCAGGTGGACGAAGCAATCACTTTGCTGGAGGCCGCATTGATCGAAGCAATGGCTCGATAATGGGAATGACCAAGCGTCAGCACAGGATCCTGCTGGCTGGCCTGTTGTTACTCTCTGCCTTGCCGGTGCTGGCTGAGCGCAAGCCCGTGCCTGCGCAAATTCACCTGCCGCACAATTATTACCTCCGTGAAATGTATCTGCCGCAGCTGACGAGCGGCCCATCGGCATTGACATTTTCCGTCCGATGGCAAGGAGCTGGTCTACAGTATGGGTGGTTCGCTGTGGCGCCAGACCATCGGATTTAATTCCCAAGGGAAGGCGCCGCCGGCGGGGCTTTCGGTGGTGCGGGCGCCGGTTTCTTCTTCGCGGCCGCTTCGGCCAGCTTGCCATCTACTTCGGCAGCCTCGATTGGATGAATGCTGTGATAGTAGGTGTTCGACTTGGACAGCTCGCTCTTCCGCTGTAGCAAGGCATCGAAGCGTTCCCGCGTACTTAACTCAAATACCTTGTCCATCTTGATTGCTTCGAACGGACAAACCTCGACGCAAATCTGACAACTCATGCAGACTGAGATGTCGATATCGAATACCGCCGGATAAAATTGCGGCTTGCCCATGTAATCGGGCTTCTTGTCTTCGCTCTTAACTATATAGATGCACTGTGGCGGACATTCCTTCTCGCAAATCTTGCATGCCACACAGCGTAATCCGGCTTCTGCGTCATTCGTATCGTAGATCAGGATTGGGAAGTTTCGGTAATTCTCCGGCAACGGGCTGCGCTCTTCCGGATACTGCACCGTGATCAAACGCTCTTTCTCGAAATAGCTTCCGACAAAGTTACGCGCCGTTACTGCCATTCCTTTAAGTATGCCCGTGCCGATCATGACTTCGTCATCGTTAAATTGTTAAAACTGTTAAATTGTTAAAACGGGGCGGCGGCACTCAACGCTTCATTGAGCAAGACCCACGCTTCATCGTCCTCTGTCGAGTTAACACGGCCCTCGCGGACGACCGCCTGAGCATTCGCCCTTCGGTCGCGCAGGTAGCGAAGATAACCGTTGATGAGGCCTAACACGCGCCACGTTTCGCCCTTCAATACCCCGATCTTCCCGGCCTCGAGATATTTCTCGTCATCGCAGATGTTCAGATCATCCACTAACTCTTGCAGCGAACCGCGTGAGCCGAGGAAGAACCGCACTTGGTCGGCGAAGTGATAACGCCCATGACCCTCGGCGATGTTGTTCGTCAACGACACTGCTGCTCGTCGGATCTGACTGGCTAAATCATATTTCTCGAAATCCGGCAGCCCTCGCGTCACGCCGTACATTTTCTTCCGAAATTCCCGTGCTACTTGGTAAACGTCCAAGTCCTCAAACGTCCGAAACTCCTTTCGCTCGGGAATCGCGTCGTGTTTTTCCTTTTTAACGTTGTAACTCATTTAACTATTTAACGCCGCTGCTTCGTAGCATTGTAATCCTTTTAACCTTTTAACGTCGGTTTACCGATCAACCTCTCCCATTACAATATCCACGCTGCCAAGAATGACCATCACATCAGCGACGGTATGACCGAGACAGAGATCTTCCAGGATGGTTAGATTGATAAAACTCGGCGGACGGACACGGTAACGATACGGATTCGGGCTGCCGTCGCTTATTAAATAGAAGCCGAGCTCGCCTTTCGGTGCTTCGATCCGCCCGTAGGCTTCGCCGACGGGTGGTCTAAACCCGCGAATCTTTACCTTCGGATTCATAATCGGGCCCTCCGGTATTTGTTCGAAAGCTTGCTTTAGTATCCCGATACTTTCGCGCATCTCCAGTGCCCGCATCATCAGGCGATCATAGGTATCGCCATGTTCACCTAACGGGATGCGAAACTTGAACCGCGGATAAAACCCATAGCCATCTACTTTACGAATGTCGTAGTTCACTCCGCACGCCCGTAGCATCGGGCCGGTAATTCCAGCGCTAATCGCAAGGTCCGCCGATAGTTTGCCGACTTCTTGGGTCCGCGCGATCAGGATCTCGTTTTCGACGATCAGTTTTTCGAATTCATCGAGAAACTTCGGGAAAGCATCGACAATTTTCTTTGCCCCCGCCAGCCAATCGGCGCTCGCATCAACCCGGCAACCGCCGAAGCGCATGTAATCACACATCATGCGTGAGCCCGAGAGCGACTCAAACAGATCGAGAATCTTCTCGCGCTCACGAAAGGCATACATTAGTGGCGTGCCCCACGCACCCATGTCGCTAAGCAGGAAGCCCAGAAGTGACGCATGATTCTGAAGGCGGGTTAGTTCGGCCAGGATAATGCGCAGGTATTCGGCGCGCTCGGGAACTTCGATGCCGGCGAGTTTTTCAACGCTGAGCGCATACGCCCAGTTATTCGTCATCGAACAAAAGTAGTCGAGCCGATCGGTGTAAGGCATAGAACCGAGGTAGCTCATGTTCTCGCCGATCTTTTCGTGGTTACGATGCAAGTAGCCGAAGACGGGCTTTAGTTTGCGAACAATTTCGCCATCGAGCGCTACGTTCATGCGAAACACTCCGTGCGTCGAAGGATGCTGCGGTCCCATCGATACTTCGAGCAATTCGCCTTCGAGTCGCGAACTCATTATCTGAAGCGGCCGTTCGGCCGGTTCGAGTGTTTGGATGGTTGTGGTCATGCGAACTGGAACGTTAAAAATGTTAAAAAGGTTAAATTGTTAAAACGGAAATGGCTAGCGGCTGAGCCGAACCGGGTAGCGATCCTCCTATTTAACGTTGTAACCTTTTTAACCATTTAACGTTTCACGGCTGCGCCGTGATATTCTCCGCCCCGTCTAATTGCGGGCGCGGCGCGTAATGTTGTTTTGCCCTCTCCAGCACATCGTCGTGCGGCGTCGGCTCGTATTCGTAATCATCCGGGTCGCGATAATCCTTCCGCATCGGATAATCTTTGAACTCGTCCCACATCAGAATACGCCGAAGATCGGGATGGCCATCAAATCGAATACCGTAAAGATCGAAAATTTCGCGTTCTTGAAATTCGGCGCTGCGCCAGATCGGTGTCAGCGAGGGCAAAGGCGCCTCAGCTGAGCGATCGTTCGTTCGCATCCGAATGATAATCGGGCCATGTTTGTGTTCGATTGAGTAAAGATGATAAACCGCTTCAAGGTAACCGGGAATTTTCTCCTGCTGTGTTTCTTCCGCTTCCTTTTCCTCTCCCTCTACAATCTTTTTAACTATTACTTTTTTCGTCACGACGCGGTCGAGCCAATCCATGCCTGTGACGTTGGAGCAGAAATCGAGACGCAATGCGGCATCATCGCGCAAAAATTGCGCAATCTGGCGCGCATGTTCCTTATCGATCAAAAGCGATGATTGCTGGGATGGGCTGCCGTTCAGCACGATATCGATCTTCGCTCCCGGCACGGCAGATTCGATGCGGGTTTTGATCTGTTCGGGCGAGTCCATCATGTCGGTGGCCTGTGCGCCCAGCGAGTATTTTGCCCGCTGTTCGGGAAAGCAGCGGAGTGCAATTCCGCTGGGCGCACAGACTGAAGGTCCGTGTTCTGCAGCTTCATGTCCGTTCGATTTTCATTGGCCGAAAGACATCGGCATTCGCCGCCGGCTCCAAATCGTGCGCGCCAAAAGCCGGCACTGGAAACTCACTCGGGTGAGTTCGATCGAGATGAGCGGCCTTGCCAGCGCCGGTTAGTTTTTGTTCGTCGATTTTGCGCTGCAGTTCCATGAAGGCGTGCAACAGTGCTTCTGGTCGAGGCGGGCAGCCGGGAATATAAACATCGACCGGGATATAACGGTCGATTCCTTTGAGCACGTTGTAACCTTGTTTGAATGGCCCCCCGGAAATCGCGCACGCTCCCATCGAAATGACATACTTCGGATCGGGCATCTGGTTGTAGAGCCTGACGATTTGTGGGGCCATTTTCTTCGTTACCGTTCCCGCCACGATCATCAGGTCGGCCTGGCGCGGTGACGGCCGAAAAATTTCGCCCCCGAACCGCGCGATGTCGTAACGTGAAGCCGCCGTCGCGATCATCTCAATCGCGCAACAGGCCAGCCCAAATTGCAACGGCCAGATCGAATTCTTCCGTCCCCAATTGTAGAGCTCCTGCATCGAAGTGACCCAGATGCCCTGGCGTTGCAATTCGCTGCGCAGTTCCTCGTCGATGTCGCTCATTGTTGCAGACGGTTAAAACGTTAAAATTGTTACAACGTTAAATTGGATTTTTCCTGACTCGTCCTCCGTTTTAACAATGTAACCCTTTTAACGTTTTAAACTACTGCGTCAGCGCGCCCAATCTAAACAACCTTTGCTCCATGCCCACACGAGTCCTTCCAGCAACAGCAACAGGAAAACCAGGATCGCGACGAACGCACCGATTGGCAGACCGGTAAAGGCGACGGCAAACGGCACCAGAAAAACCGCTTCGACGTCGAAGATCAAAAAAATGATGGCATAAAGGTAATACTGCGAGCGGAATTGGATTTGCGCTTCGCCGAGTGATTCTACACCGCATTCATAAGTCGCGTTTTTTTCCGCGCCGGGCTTCGGCGGCTGGAAGAATCGCCGCCACATCCAGGCCAGAATCAGCGGGAAGATTGGAAAGACGAGCGCGACGCCGAGAAAAATTACGATGAACAAATACGGAGGCGGAGACATGCGCTGACGCTACAAAGTTAAAAAGGTTAAATTGTTAAAAGGGTTAAATTCGCTCGGAAAGGTTCGCTGCCAAGTCTATAGTTTAAGTGGTAAAGAAGACGGCAAAACATTCCTCGATTTCGTCGCGAGAGAAAAAGTCTATTTCTGAAACCTGAAGCCTGAACTCTCTTTCATATCGTGTGTCCCGTCCGCGGTGATTCAGGGCGAACCTATTGAGTTGTTGAGCTGAGATGCATGATCGCGAATCGACCCATCCATTCGTTTTCTTTTTTCTCGTTCTGCCCTACGGCATCAGCAGCGGTTTCGTTTCCATCACGCTGCCCTTCGTTCTGGTAAGTGCCGGTTTTTCAGTGGCGCTTGCGGCATCGATTGCCGCCGTCGGCGTAGCCGCAAATCTCTGGCGCTTTCTCTGGGGACCAGTCGCCGACCTGACGCTGACGGCGAGGCGTTGGTATTTGTTAGGGCTGGCGACCGCGGCCGTGACTCTATTCCTGCTCGGGTTCATTCCGATTCAGCACAACGCCATCGGACTCTTAATGGCGGTGGTTTTTATTTCGCAGGTCGCGGGAACGTTGATCGTGTTGCCGGTCGGCGGATTGATGGCGCACACCGTTGCCGATGAAGCAAAGGGGCGCGCGGCCGGATGGTATCAGGCGGGCAATCTCGGCGGCACCGGCCTCGGCGGTGGCGCAGGCGTTGGCTGGCCAGCCATTTCTCGAAAGAAATCGCGGGGGGCGCTTTGGCCATAGCGATGCTCGCTTCGGCCGCGGCCATTTATTTCGCATCGGACGTTCGCATCGTTTCGACGGAAACGATCGCCGAACGCATGCGACTTCTCGGCCGCGATATTTTCGACATGCTGCGCCTCGCCATTCCGCTTTTCACCATTGTGCTCGTAATGTCGCCGATCGGCGCCGGCGCGATGAACGGTCTCTGGTCGGCCGTTGCGCCGGATTGGAAAGCGGAGCCGGATCGGGTCGCGCTGGTGGCCGGCATTTTCAATGGCGTTATCAGCGCAGCCGGATGCATTGCCGGCGGTTGGATCGCGGATCGCGTTGGTCGCTGGTGGTCATATTTCGGATCAGGAATTCTGATGGCGGTAGTCGCAATTATCATGGCCGTCGCGCCGCGCACGCCAAACGCGTTCACCATCGGCGTTCTTGCCTACGCCCTGACCTGTGGAATGGCTTACGCCGCCTTTTCCGCGATCATCCTGCTCGCCATAGGCCGCGGCGCCGCTTCTACAAAATACGCGACGCTTTCTTCCCTCGGGAATCTCCCCGTTGTTTACATGACCGCGTCCGACGGCTGGGTGCACGATCGTTTCGGCACGGCCTGGATGCTGCATTCCGAAGCGCTGATCGCAATTGTCTGCATCGTCATCGCGATCGCTGTTCTTCGCTGGATCAATCCGCCGAGGCGCTCTGATCTCGTTCTTCCTTGATTAAACAACCAGCCACCGCTTTTCTTCATCGACTTTGAGCGACTCACTCGACCAAATCTTTATCAGCGCAAAGCATTGGATTTTGTCCCTGCTTTCGGGCCTGCCCGACTGGGCAG
>QHRJ01000177.1 GCA_003220075.1 Verrucomicrobiota bacterium | reverse complement strand
CTGCCATTCGGGATCGCGCAGATCGGCAAAGCGTTTCGAAATGAGATTAATCCGCGCAACTTCACCTTTCGCTCGCGCGAGTTCGAGCAAATGGAGCTGGAATACTTTTGCCGGCCGGAGCAGGGGATGGATTTGCTGGCCTACTGGTTAAAAGAGCGAATCAAGTTTTACGAGGAAATCGGGATCTCCCGGAAACGACTGCACATTCTCGATGTGCCGGAAAAAGAACGCGCTTTTTATTCCAAAGGCACGTTCGACATCGAATACGAGTTTCCCTTTGGGAGACAGGAGCTCGAAGGCGTTGCCTATCGCACGGACTACGATTTGCAGCAGCACAAGGCCAGCGGCAAGCCTCTCGATTATTTCGATGAGGAAACGAAAGAGCGTTTCGTGCCGCATGTAGTCGAGCCGAGCGCCGGAGTCGATCGCACAGTGCTGGCGCTGATCTGCGATGCTTATGACGAAGACAGCGCCCCGGATGAAAAGGGGAAAATGGAAACGCGCGTCGTGATGCGATTCAATCCGCGAATGGCGCCGATAAAGTGCGCGATTTTTCCGTTGCTTCGGAATAAGCAAGCGCTGGTTGCAAAAGCGCGCGAAGTGCAGGCGTTACTACGGCCGCACATGAATGTCTTCTATGACGAAGGCGGGGCGATCGGACGGCGTTACCGCCGACAGGATGAAATCGGGACGCCCTTTGGGGTGACGATCGATTTCGAGACGCTGGGCGAAAAAGGCGAGGAACTGCGCGATACCGTGACGTTGCGTGATCGCGATTCGATGAAACAGGAGCGCGTCACAATCAAAGATTTGGCGCAACTCATTTCATCTAAGATTCGTTAAAGGGTAATAATGACGGGCGGGAGATGGCTACACATAATTCTGGGTCTGGTTGCAGCAAACGTAGTTGGCGTCGCGTTCTGTTTTGCCTTCGTCCTTTTGTTCCGGGTGCCGGATCAAGTTGACCTGCCGTCGAGAGCGCAGCAGTGGTTTTATGGTTTCGCCATCATGGCAATTTGGCCAAGTCTCGTTCTGATTCCGATGGCGATGGGGACTGCGGCGGCATATTTCTGGCGAAGCCTTTCCTTCAGCCTGTGGGAATATTTTCTGTGGTGGATTGTTACCTCGTTGATTAGTCCATTCGGTGCCTACTTCGCCTTCAAAGAAGGAGCGGTGTGCTTGTTGATTGGATTTCCGATTCTCTTTGTCTGTGGGTTTGCCGGGGTCCTGGTCGGCCGTTTATTATTTAAGTCAAAAACGACGGCGATAAATTTGAGCGTGATCCCGGTGCTGTTGATTGCCACTCTGGCGGAAGGGAAAATGCGGCAGGATCAACGGCATGTCGTTGAGGACCGCATTCTCATCAAAGCACCCGCTGCTGACGTATGGAACTACGTCGTTTCGTTTCCATCAATCCACACTGCTCCTAACTACTGGCTGAACGCAGTAGGCTTGCCCAGTCCGCTTGGGACGACCTGCCAGGGCGCTTTCGTCGGCGCGGCGCGAGAATGTATTTTCAGCGATGGCCTGGTTTTTAAGGAAAGAGTTTCTCAGATATCACCAGCGCGTCTCCTGACCTTCGAGATCGTAGAACAGCCGAGTAACCCCGAGCTTTTGGGACATCTCACACTGCATCGCGGACAGTTCCAACTCATCGAAAACAACGATGGCACGACCACATTGATCGGTCGCAGTTGGTATACCCTACACATGCGGCCGCTTTGGTACTTTGATTGGTGGACGCGTGACGTCACCAGTCACGTACATTTGCGCGTGATGGAACACATCAAGGCGTTGTCAGAACGAAAGCGATGATATTCAAATTTGTCGTCAAAAAGTTAAGGTGGCTGGCGCGAATACCCGTCTTGCCGCAGCTGTTCGATGCGGGATTGGTGATTGCTACGATGTTGTTCGATCGGCCGCGGCTTCGTGCGATGGAGATGTTCGAGAATGCCGTTTGCCGAAAGGATGCTATTCAGAGACGCCCACATCGTTTTGGCGGGATCGGCTTTTTTGTCGGAACAACAGAAATCGGTCATCTTCATGGAAACGGCTTGCTCGACTTGTTTGTCGGAAAGTCATTTCGGACCGACCAAGTACGACGAGGACGCGCTTTGCCTCATCATGTTTTTCCAGAATCCGGGTGGATCAGCTTTTGGTTAGAGAGTCCCGCCGACATCGGCCAGGCGCTCGCGCTATTCGAGACTGCCCGCATGTATCGCACAACAAGCCAGCTCATTTCGCGAGTTCGTTGAATGGACACCGTAGAGTTCCGTGAATATTGCCTGACGAAACCGAAGGTGACTGAGGGAACGCCGTTCGGTGAGACTGTTCTTGTTTTTAAAGTTACTGGAAAAATGTTCGCGTTGATGTCGCTCGACGAAGTTCCAGCGACTGCAAACCTAAAATGTGATCCCGATCTCGCCCTTGATTTGCGCGATCGCTACGAGCAGGTGCGACCTGGTTATCACATGAACAAGAAGCATTGGAATACGGTGGAAATTGAAGGCGGCATTCCAGAGGCCGAACTGCGAAAAATGATCGACCATTCTTACGACTTGGTCGTGCAGAGCCTGCCGCGAGCGAGTCGCTCTACGATACCGCGCGTAGCTGCACCTCGCCGACCTGTAGTTGTAAAGCGTCGCGTGCGATGCTGAGAAAGTGATCGGCCGCGTCGCTTAGCGCCACGTCTAACTTTCCGGCGGAAGTTGATGTGGTGGCGAGCGATTGTCGATCTAATAAATCTTTGACGGCTCGCGCACAATTCATGGCGGAATCGACAATCTGAATTTTGTCGCCCAGGGAACGAGCAATCGCGCTCGTAAGCAAAGGGTAGTGAGTGCAGCCGAGCACAAGGGTGTCGATTCCGTCTGCGGCCATCGGATTGAGATAACGCTCGATCGTCAAATCGGTCAGCTTATCATTGAGCAGGCCTTCTTCGATGAGCGGCACGAGCAATGGGCAGGCAACGCTGGTGACGCGGACATGGACATTCAGTGCGCGCAAAGCATTTTCATAAGCGCCACTGCGAATGGTCGCACGCGTCCCGATGACACCGACGTGACGATTACGCGTCATCGCGATGGCAGCGTGCGCTCCCGGTTCAATCACACCAATCACCGGGATCGAGACCTCGGCCCGTAGTTTTGGAATGGCGACCGACGAAACGGTATTGCACGCGACGACAATCAGTTTCGCATCTTCCGCCATCAACACTCGGGCGAGTTCCAGGCTGTAACGCTCGACCGTTCCCGCGCTTTTGTTGCCATATGGGACGCGTGCCGTGTCGCCGAGGTAGAAAATATTTTCGTTTGGCAAAAGTTCACGTAACGCCCTGACCACGGTGAGGCCGCCGATGCCGGAATCGAAAACCCCAATTGGTTTCATCTATTGGCTCCGGAATCGATCATTTCGCGAAAAGTGGCGGTGCCGTGCAAACGCCGCAAGTTAAAGTGGCGTAAACGTTCTGCTTGCG
This sequence comes from Verrucomicrobiota bacterium, assembly GCA_003220075.1. Classification (GTDB taxonomy): domain Bacteria; phylum Verrucomicrobiota; class Verrucomicrobiia; order Chthoniobacterales; family UBA10450; genus AV69. The sequence continues at coordinate 5,327 of QHRJ01000177.1, read as the reverse complement.
TTTGTTAGCGGCTCGCATGCCTGAGGCTGCGCTATCTCATGGCCGAGTTGTCGAAAAACTACGATCCGAAAATAGTTGAGCCAAAATGGTATCAGCAACAATACCATCCAGGACATCCTGGCGCGGCATGCGCGGATGCAGGGGCGGGAAGTGATGTGGAGGCCGGGGATGGATCACGCCGGAATCGGTACACAGACGGCAGTCGAGAAGTGGTTGCGCAAAAATGAAGGCGTGACCCGACACGATCTCGGTCGCGAAGAATTCCTCCGCCGGGTTCTGGAATGGCAGGACAAACATGGCGGTATCATTATCCAACAGCTAAAGCGACTCGGCTGTTCCTGCGATTGGTCGCGGCAACGCTACACTTTTGACACGGATTACATTCGAGCGGTTGAAAAAGTGTTTGTCGATCTTTACCAGAAAGGCCTGATTTATCGCGGGCGGCGCATGATCAACTGGGACCCGGCCGCGCAAACGGCGCTGTCGGACGAGGAAGTGATCAGCAAACCACAAAAGGGAAGTCTGTATTTCGTTCGCTACGAAGTGGTGGATGAACCGGGCCGTTTCCTGGAAGTAGCAACAACCCGCCCGGAAACGATCATGGCTGATACCGCTGTGGCGGTTCATCCTAACGATAAGCGGTACACGGGCCTTGTCGGCAAAAAGGTGTGGCGCCCCCTCGCACGCAAGAAACTTCCGATTATCGCGGACGAAGCGATTGATCCCGAATTCGGGACCGGCGTTCTGAAAGTGACTCCAGCGCATGACAAGGTCGATTTCGAAGTCGGCCAACGCCACCAGCTACCGATTATCGATGTCCTAACGGAAAGTGGACGAATCAATTGTCCAGCCGTGCGGGAATTACATGGGCTCGATCGCTTTGAAGCGCGCAAACGTGCTGCGGAAATTTTGCAAGAGCGTGGGCTGCTGGCAAAAACAGAGCCCTACGAGAACAACGTCGGCTTCAGCGATCGCAGCGAAGTCCCGATCGAACCGCGCATCAGCGAGCAATGGTTTCTGCGGTATCCGAAGACGGAGGAAGCGCTCGCGGTCGTGCGCGAACACTTGATTCGGTTCTACCCGCCGCATTGGGAAAAGGTTTACGCGCAATGGCTGGAGAACATTCAGGACTGGTGCATCAGCCGGCAGGTGTGGTGGGGCCATCGCATACCGGCGTGGTATGCAAAACAGAGGTCAGAAATCAGAGATCAGAGGTCAGGAATTTACGTTGGCCTCGAGCCACCATCAGATGCGGAGAACTGGGTGCAGGATGAAGACACGCTCGATACTTGGTTTTCGTCGTGGCTTTGGGCCTACGAGACGATGGATGTGGAAACGCGCGCGAAGTTTTATCCGACAAGCGTACTTGTGACCGGGCCGGACATTATTTTCTTCTGGGTCGCGCGCATGATCATTGCCGGTCTGGAGTTCAAGCCCGGAAAATCCGAACGCGATCAGGACAACATTCCGTTTCACGACGTTTTCTTCACCGGGATCATCCGCGACAAGCAGGGTCGCAAGATATCGAAGTCGCTCGGTAATTCACCCGACCCGCTCGATTTGATCACAAAATACGGAGCGGATGGTTTGCGTTTCGGTTTGATGCGAATTGCGCCGAGCGGGCAGGACATTCGCTTCGACGAAAAACAGATTGAAGAAGGACGGAACTTTGCCACCAAGCTGTGGAACGCGGCGCGTTTTCGTCAGATGCACGGCCCGTCGAATCCAAACCCCGAATTGAAAGAGGGTGAGCTTTCGATTTACGCGATCGAAGCGGTGGCACGCCTGGGCGAGACCATCGGCGCCGTTGAAGCCGCATATCGGGACTATCAATTCAATGCCGTTGCCCAGCAGCTATACAATTTTGTCTGGGGCGATTTTTGCGATTGGTTTGTGGAAGCGGGCAAGACGGACATCTTCGGCGACGACAAAGCGCGCAAGCGATCGACCCTGGCGACGATGGATTACATTCTGTCGGCCATCATTCGTCTGCTCCATCCTTTCATGCCGCACCTGACGGAGGAGCTTTGGTCGTTGATGGGATTTGCGAAAGGGGAAACTCAGTTTCTCGATTTCGTGCCTCTGCCACAGGTCATAGATTTAGACAAGGCAAGCCAGGCGACAGCCCGAATTCGGGTAGGGGCGATTTACGAAACGGTGGAGGCTGGGCGAAACCTCAGGGCGGAAGCGCGAGTCCCGTCCAATCAAAAAGCAAAATTCGCGCTCCGTTCTAACGAATCGTGGGCAAAAGAGGAAGGTGCGACGATCGCGCGTCTGCTTAATGCGGAATCGCCGGAGGTTGATGCAAACTTCCAACCTCCCTCCCGCTCATCGGTTGCAGCGACAAGATTGGGAGAACTATTTTTAATCGCGGGCGAGACGGATCGCGTGGCGGAACGCGAACGTTTGGACAAGGAGATTGCGAAACTCGAAGCCGAATTGAAAACAACGGAAGCAAAATTGGCGAATCCGTCATTTGTTGAGCGTGCGCGAAAGCAAGTGGTGGAGGAACACCAGCGCCGCCGTGCCGATTTTAACGCTCGACTGGCGCAGCTTCGGCAGGCACGAGCGTTCCTGGATTAAAGATGACACGATAGGATTGTAACTCCGCAGCGCGTTGTTCGAAAAACGCTTTCAATTCCGGCGTGTAATAACTGCCGTCGTATTCTCGATTCAGTTCGAGCCAGAGGCGGCCATTTGCGGCAAGATGGGCTGCGACGTCAGTCAGGAAATAATCCCATTCCGCTGGTCCCCAAAGTTTGTCGGTCTTGTGATTATTGAAGCAAACCAGATAGGCGGTGATGACGTCGAATTTGCGATCGAATTTCGGCAATGGTTGAAATGCTTCGATGCGCGCAATGGTGCGAGGAATTTGCAAGAGCTCGGTCAGCTCGCGAAACATCGGCAAATCATCCAGATCGAGACCGAGAATTTCGTGGCCGAGTAATTTGTTGATGTAGAGAAAGTATCCGGCGCCACAGCCGAGATCGAGAATACGCGAACGCGGAGCATAATCGAGCCCCAGTTCACGCACCCGCTGCAGATTGATTCGGATCCAATGTTCGAGATCGAGATATTTCGGCGGCGCGTCGCCCGGATCCTCCACGGCGTGTTTCCGCCGGATTTCTTCGAAACGCCGGGCGTCGATTGATTTAATGACCGCGGCGGGGGTGATGCGGGCAGGGAAACGGCGGTTCCGCACGATCGCACGCGTGTGCCGTCGGGCACTGTCGAACGCTTCGCCGCTAAGGATTTTTCCGAGTTTCTGGGAGAGGCGCAAGGGCGGTTGGTAACGCAGCGGGATGGCTCTGTCAACGTCTGCCTGCGGTGGCGAAAATGAGACGACGCGGTACATTAACAGGACGATGAGCTTGTGGAAAAAATTGCTCTGGATCGCGGTGACCCTCCTTGGGCTCGGGTCGATTGCGATTCTTTCGATGTCCCGGGGGGAGCAGATCAACGCCCTCTGGATCATCGTCGCGGGACTTTGCGCCTTCGCGATCAGTTATCGGTTCTATTCGAAGTGGCTCGCCAGCAAAGTGCTTTTGCTTAATGACGAACGCGCCACTCCCGCTTTCGTGCAAAACGATGGCAAAGATTTCGTGCCGACGAATCGCTGGATGGTTTTTGGACATCATTTCGCTGCCATCGCCGGGCCAGGGCCGCTGGTCGGGCCGGTGCTGGCGGCGCAATTCGGATTTTTGCCCGGGACACTTTGGATTTTGATCGGCGCGACTCTCGGCGGCGGCGTGCACGACATGATTGTGCTGTTCGCCTCCGTGCGGCGGCGCGGAAAAACGCTCGGGCAAATGGTGAAGGAAGAAATTGGGCGCGGGGTCGGCGCACTCGCGTTGATCAGCGTGCTCGCCATCATGATCATTTTGCTGGCGGTGCTCGGGCTGGTGGTGGTGCAGGCGTTGGCAAAAAGTCCGTGGGGCGTCTTTACCATCGCGATGACCATTCCAATCGCGTTGCTCATGGGCGCCGGATTGCGCAGCGGTTTATTTAATGTCAGCTGGATTACCGCCTTTGGAATCGTGGGGCTTTTCTTCGCGGTCTGGGGCGGACAATTTCTCGGGAATTTCCCCGCGTTCGAGGCCTGGTTTCGGCATAGCGATCGATGGCTGGCCTGGGCGATTATGGCCTACGGCTTGGCCGCGTCGATTCTGCCGGTGTGGATGTTACTGACGCCGCGCGATTATCTCAGCACGTTTTTGAAAATCGGCACGGTCGCCGCCCTCGCTGTGGCAGTAGCGCTGATTCACCCAGTATTGCAAATGCCGGCACTGACAAAATTCATCGATGGAACCGGATTAGTTTTCGCCGGACCCGGTTTCCCGTTTGTTTGCATTACCATCGCGTGCGGTGCGGTTTCGGGGTTCCATTCGCTCATCGCTTCGGGGACAACGCCAAAGATGCTGGAGCGTGAGTCGCGTATTCGTGACATCGGTTACGGCGCGATGATTACCGAGATGATGGTTGCGTTAATGGCGATGATCGCGGCGTGCGTGATTCAGCCGGGGGAATATTTCGCCATCAATACCAAGGGGACGCCGACGGAAGTAGTGGCGAAAGTTTCGGCTGCCGGCTTTCCGGTGACCGAGCCACAGATGGCCGATCTGGCGCGAAATCTCGGCGAACAAACAATGTTTAATCGCGCTGGCGGCGCACCGACCTTTGCCGTCGGCATGGCGCACATGTTTGCGCGCGTCTCCGCCAGTCCAACGGCGCTGGCACTTTGGTATCACTTCGCCATCATGTTTGAGGCGTTATTTATTCTAACGACCATTGACGCAGGAACGCGGGTGGGAAGATTCCTCCTGCAAGATTTGCTCGGAAATTTGTGGCGGCCGTTGGGCAACACGCGCTCATGGCTTGCGAATTCATTCGCCAGCATGTTACTGGTCGCGGCCTGGGGTTGGTTCTTGTATCAAGGTGTGATCGATCCACTGGGCGGCATCAACACGCTCTGGCCACTCTTCGGTCTGGCGAACCAGTTGCTTTCGGTGATTGCGCTCTGTCTCGGCACCACCTTGCTGATCAAGATGGGGAAAACGCGCTATCTCTTTATCACAATTGTCCCGCTCCTCTTTATGGCTGTGGTCACTTTTTCGGCCGGTTACATGAAGATTTTCTCAGCCGACCCGAAAATTGGATTTCTTTCCGGGACCCGTTCGTTGCTGGAAACTGGCAGCGGAATTGCAAACGCGAGCCGCGGAGCTGACTTGGTGCGGCAGGCCAACGTCTGGCGCTTTGATGCCTTCGTCGCCGCTACGTTTCTTCTTCTCGTCTTGTTGATTCTGATAGGATCGGCAGCCGAATGGTAT
>QHRJ01000074.1 GCA_003220075.1 Verrucomicrobiota bacterium | reverse complement strand
ATCGCCCATGCTGCCGCCGACAAAACCGCGTTGGCCGGGAAACGCCGGCGTCGCGCCCTTGCGCACGACCCAGAATTCTTCACCGTCATGTTTTTCCTGCCAGGCGAAATTATGGTGGTTATGCACTTCCTCCACGATCTTCGCGCGCAGAATTTCACGGACGACATGCCGCGCCACTGCTTCGCGGCCGGCATAGGCATACCTCCCGGCTAGTCTCATTCCCGTTAGATAATCAGAGCCGATCTCGGAGTTCACTGGAACTACGGTCGGAGGCACGTCCATGCCATCTTTGCCGCCGGCCGCTTTCAAGAAATGCGTCGCCGTTTTGTGTCCAAACCCACGCGATCCGAAATGCACGCCTACCCAGATGCGGTCCTGCTCATCCGCAAAAATATCAACGTAATGATTTCCTCCACCGACTGTGCCGAGCTGATCCCGCGCCATTTCTTTTAATCCTCCAATGGGCACGATCTTCCACGCTTCATCGTCGAACAACTCATGATCCACCCGCGCTTTGGCTTTTCGCCCGATCCCGAACGAAATATCGCGCACGACATCGTCCATGATCGCTTTGATCCTTGGGCCGACTTCACTGCCTTTTGCGTTGGTCAAAATGGCAAGGTTGCCGCAGGCGATATCGAAACCAACGCCGGACAACGAAATCTTGTCTTTGTAAGCAACGACGCCACCGATGGGTTGCGCATAACCTTTGTGCCCGTCGGCACAAAGCACTCCACGCTCGCCTCCCGCATCGATACAAGTCTCGATCTGGCGCAGGGTCGCCTCATCATGCTGGCCGAATACTTTTGCTTTCATTCCTCCCCTGTCATCTCGAGCGTAGTCGAGGGATCCCGTCGCGCAACGAAAAGCGAAATCCGAGCATATGATCGAAGTCCATCACCTTTCAGGCGACGAATATGAAGTGAGGGTTGGCGGCATTACGCAGACGACTCATCGCGTCACGTTACGAGATGTTGACCGTCAGCGACTGGGCGCGAAAGATGTTTCGGCTGAGCAGTTGATCGAGGAGAGTTTTCGCTTTCTGCTGGAGCGAGAACCGAATACCACTATCCTAAGTAGTTTCGAACTGCCGTTGATTGGAAAGTATTTTCCGCAATACGAGCGAGAAATTCGCGAACGGCTGAGACAACGTTAAGTCGAATCTTCCGCCGTTGACGGCGAAAGCTAAATCAATCAGCGGGCAAGATGGCTGTGCTATGACCGGACGCTCGCCGGAGCGATTCAGGACGAGACGGTGCTGATTAACTCGTAGAACTTATCGAGATCGACGTTACCTCCGGAAACTACCGCAACAATCGGTCCTTTGCCGGCTTTACCACTTAGTGCGGCTGCCACCGATAAGGCGCCGGCGCCTTCCGCAATCACGCGCGTCTTTTCGGCCAACAATCGCATTGCTCGCCTGGTTTCTTCTAAGCTAACGACAATTGAACCATCGGCGACCAGCCGCATCCGTTCCCACATTCGCGGGAAAATACTCTTGCCACCCGCGCCATCCACAAACGATTGCTTCCATTCCGTGAAGGCCTGCGGCGATTGTTTCGCGAAAGACAACGCGCCCGGCGCCGCCGTTTCCGGCTCCGCGCCCCAAACTTTTACCTCCGGCTTCAGCGATTTCACTGCGCTACCCAAACCGGTAATCAACCCGCCTCCTCCAATCGCCGCAATCACCGCGACGACATCAGGCGCATCCTCCAGAATCTCCAAACCAATTGTCGCATTGCCGGTAACGAAATTCTGATCGTCGAACGGATGAACGAATGTTCCTTCTATTCCAGCGAAGGCGCGGTCTTCCATCGCCTTCCAGGCCTCATCGAATGGCACCGGAATTAATTTCGCGCCGAGTGCGCGCATCCGCTCAACCTTCGACGCTGGCGCCGTCTCTATCACGACGACCGAGCATGGCACGCCCGCCTTACGCGCCGCGTAGGCCACACCTTGCCCGGCGTTTCCGGCGCTAATCGTCCAGACTCCCCGGCAGCGCTCCGATTCCGACAGCATCGCCACGGCATTGGCCGCACCCCGCAGTTTATAGGCGTTAATCGGCTGCAAGTTCTCCAATTTGAGGTGGATATCTGGAAAATCCGGGCCCAGTTCGAGACGAACCAGGGGCGTTCGGAGAATGATGTTCGCGATTCGCTTCCGCGCTTCACGTATTTCCTTCAGTTCAATCGGGCGGACCGGTTCCAAGATCGCGGACATGGTGATGGAGTTTCGGATTCGCCTGCAGGCGAGCAAGAAAAATCTCGGCAAAGGAAAGCTGTGGCTCGCGAGATGCTCCAGCCCTCTTTTATGAGCGTTTCTCCTACACTCTCACACGATACCCCTGTTCATCAGCCACCCGACCGCCTCCCCTGGCAGGAACAACAAAGTCCGCGTCTTTATTCGGTTGAGCGTCCTCTCCCCAAGAACACAATTCGTTTTAAATGCGTTGATTGCGGCCGCCCGATGGAAGCGCGCGCCCAAGACGGCGGCGTCGATACGAACTGTCCGCATTGCGCCGCACCGCTTACCGTCCCGCGGATTCCTCCGAATCCGTACCTCCGTCCGATCAAAAACATCGTCCGCCAAATGAAGGCGGTACCATTCCCGTTCCCCTATTTGCCCCAGTTAATCCAACTCGCAGTACTGACGGCGGTCCTAGCTCTATTTGCCGTCCTCTTCATCACCATCGGCGTCGTTACCCAAGCTGCAGGAGTTTTTCGAGGACTCATCCTCGATACGAAGAAACATTTGCGGGAGGGATCGACGGTGGAACGCAGCGCACAGGCGCGCTCTTCTAACCGTCGCTCTTCTTCTCTCCCTCGCCTACGTAGTTACGCTCTATTCGCAGCACCTGATCAGGCTTTGGCATTCGTTTTAAGTCACGTTGCCGCGAACCGTGCTGGCGAACTGCTTCATGCGGCACGGCTAGGCGCGACATACTGGAGCAGGATTCATCTGACAACATCCCAAGCTCCGTTAGGAGCCACAGGAAAGCGGCGTTCCTTCCCATGCGGCTCCTAACCACACTTGGATCACAGTTATTTGTCAAATGAGGCCTGGTGCCCGGAGCGCCGCTCCTTGGTTTACCCTAGGACTTAACCTCGGTGCCGAGTAGATTTGCTACCGTCATCGGCTCGCCTGGCTTCGCCATCTGCTTAACGAAGCGCTGGAAGCGTTCGGAGAAAAGATCGTGCCGCAAGTTCCAGTAATGTTCCAGCCCAGGAGAAGCGAGATAATGCTTGTAAAGATTCCACCAGCCACGCCAGATTTGTTCATCCATCAAACCATAAATGAAATGGAAGTGGATTGTTTCCATCGCCTTCAAGAATTGGAAGCTGACGTGGTAAAAGCGGGCACGATCGTCGGGCGAAAGTGCGTTGATGTCTTCCAAGCCGATCCGCCAAATCCGGCCGAGTTCCGCATTTTCGCTGAATTGTTTAGTCACATCACGCAGGGCGCTGGCGGCTGCGTCTTGCGCGGTGAGCTTGGCGACGCGGGTACTGCGGTGCACCTGGATGGCGAGATACCAGAGCGACGCAACGACGGCGAAGGAACTAACAAGTTGCGCGCTGGCATTGATTGCTTCCCAACTCATCGATTAATGAACGTATTGAGGGCGAGGCGGCGTTCAAGTGGCCTGTCAAATGGAATCCTGAGGATTACCTGCAGCCTGGTGTCGATTATACCGAACAAGGCGCTTAAATCATCGTAGGGCTTTCTGTGAAACGCCATTCTTCCGGTTCGGCGGCTGACACAGCCACCCTACAATTGTCGTCGCGCATAATCGAAACCGTCGCAGCCCGGCCCCTCGCAACGAGTGTCGCCCTAATCTCGGGAGGATTGATTTGGCGGCTCAGCAACTTTTAGCACAACCTTGCCACGGGTATGGCGCGATGCGATTTGCTGTTGTGCCTTGGCGACATCGACCAGGGGCATAACCGCGGAAACGATTGGCGTGATCTTCCTCGCATCTATTAACTTGGCCAGCTCTTCCAACACCTTCGCATCTGGATGTGCACCAAGCCCTGTGCCCCTGATGCCATGTTTCTCGAGCTCGGCAGGATCGGGCTCCCCAGTAACTGAGACTATGATGCCACCTTTCTTCACTACACTGTAAGATCGCGCCAGCGTATCGCCGCGCACGGCATTGAGAACGACATCGACATCCTTAACGACGTCCTCAAACTTCGTGGTGGTGTAATCGATCGGTTGATCTACTCCAAGCTGCTTAAGTAGATCCTGGTTTGCGGTAGATGCCGTAGCGATAACTTTGGCGCCGCGCGCTTTGGCGATTTGTACCGCAAACGTCCCTACCCCGCCAGAGCCGCCGTGAATAAGAACCGTTTGTCCCGCACTTAGTCGGGCCTTCTCGATCAGCGCCTGCCAGGCGGTAGTTGCCGCGAGCGGGACGGCTGCCGCGTGTTCGAAATCGATCGATTTGGGCTTGAGCGCAGCATGATCTTGTTTCGTCACCGCAAACTCGGCATAACCCCCTTGCTCTTCAAAACTGAGATAGGCGTAGATGGCGTCGCCTCGTTTAAACTTCGTGACCTTGTTTCCAGTCTCCTCTACTACGCCGGCTACATCCATACCGGGAATGAGAGGAAAATGGTTGATCCGGCCTTCGCGAATGAAAACGTCAACCGGATTAACCGCCGCAGCCATCACCCGAATAAGAACTTCATCATCTTCCGGCTGTGGCCGCGACGCATCTTCATACTTCAATACTTCGGGTCCCCCGGAAGAATGAATCACGATTGCCTTCATTGACGGCTGAGCTGCAGCGGCCAAAGGAAGGATGGCGATCCAGGCAATGAGCCGGAGTGAATTAATGCTTAAAGAGAACGACATCCGTTTAGCGTAGACCAATTCGTCATCTCGACAACGTCGAAGCGTTTCACCGCGACGGCCAGCCCAGGTCTCTTTTTCTGAAGTGTAGGGGCGAGCTCCTGCGAGCCCAACATAAGGTTCGCCAAATACGCGAAACCTGTGGTGAGCTAAGCCGGATCCATCACGGCAAAAACAAAGCACGATTCTAAACCGCGGATTACCCGGACCGCTTGCGAGGGAACCTAGACTTCCAAGTCTGCCGCCAAACAGGCATTCCTGCCTGTTTTCCCCGGAAACGCACAACAGGCTCAAAGTCCGTTGGGCATACAGCTCCAAGCCTATGTTTCCCTCGGACGACATGCACGCAACCTTTCTCGTAAGCGCAAAGCAAGTATAGGTTGGCTTCAGCATGAAAAGATCGCTCGATAACGAGGCCGCCATAATTGCCGACGCCGCACGCTCGCTGACCACCAATGCGGACTACGACTCGCTGGTAGGAATGGCTGGAGAGGCACAATGCGTTCTCATCGGCGAAGCGTCACACGGAACGCATGAGTTCTACGCGATCCGTGCTGCCCTTACCCGTCGATTAATCGAAGAAAAAGGATTTCGCGCTGTCGCCCTGGAAGCGGATTGGCCAGACAGTTTTCGTGTTCACCGCTTTGTCACCGGCCGTAGTGATGACACGCGCGCCACTGAGGCTCTCAACGATTTTCGCCGGTTTCCTTCATGGATGTGGCGTAACACTGTCGTCGTGGATTTTGTCGAATGGCTGCGACAATGGAATGCGCACAATAAAGACAATCGATCCGGCCGCGGCCCGCCGGGCGCGTCAGCGCTACGCTTGTTTCGATCACTTTGGCGAAGATCCGCAGCACTATGGCCTCGCCACTGTCGCCGGCGGAGCGGAGCCATGCGAAGACGATGTCGTGGCAGAGCTAACGGAATTGCGACGAAAATATGCCGAGTTCATCCAGCGCGACGGACACATTGGCGAGGAAGAATTCTTTTCCGCGGAACAGAATGCGCGGCTGGTCATGAACGCGGAACGCTATTATCGCGCCATGTTTCACGGACGCGCCAGTTCATGGAACTTGCGCGACCAACACATGTTCGAAACGTTAAGTGAGCTATTTAGTCACCTCGATAGCGGCCAGGCGAAAGTTGCGGTCTGGGCGCACAACTCTCATCTGGGCGATGCCCGGGCCACAGAAATGCGCGCGCGTGACGAGCTTAACATCAGCCAGCTCGTCCGAGAACGCTTTGGCTAGCGCGCCTTTGCGATCGGCTTCAGCACATATCGTGGGACGGTTACGGCAGCTTCGGACTGGGGCGCGCCTGCTGAGCGCAAACGTGTTCGGCCAGCCCTGGCCGGCAGTTACGAGGAACTATTTCACGCTACGGATCAGCCGAGTTTCTGGCTTGACCTTCGCGAGCGCAACAGCGCTAACGACTTGTTGCAAAGGGAGCGGTTGCAACGCGCCATTGGCGTGATTTACCGACCACAGACCGAGCGTCTCAGTCATTACTTCGAAGTACGATTGCCGGCGCAATTCGACATCATGATTCACATCGATGAAACCAAGGCGCTAGAGCCTCTGGAACGAACGTCTCAATGGGACCGCGGTGAGCTGCCCGAAACGTACCCAACCGCACTTTGACCTGTCCAACTTCTCGTTAGTCCCAACCCACGATCCGAGCCTTACATCCCCTCGGTCAAAACTCCAGTTTAGGACTCCGAGCTATCCGCGGAATCCGCGCTTTGCGTGGTAAATTGGACTTGCAATTGGTTTCAGAAACTGGCAATCCGCATGGTTATTATGACGATGCGTGCTTTTTTCGCAGCTATTCTTGGTGGAATTGCAATGTTCATCTGGAGCTTTGTCGCGCATGATTTGTTGCCGCTCGGCGAAACGGGCATGCTTGAGTTCAACGATGAAGCGCCGATGCTCGAAGCTTTAAAAACTAACCTTGGTCACGCTGGCGGCCTTTACCATTTTCCGGGACACAAAGCGGGCCCGAACGCAACCCGGCAAGAGAAGAACGACGCCATGAAACGCGCCATGGAAAAAGCCGCCAGCGGTCCGTCAGGAATGTTGCTATATCATCCAACCCGAGAGTTTTCATTCGGCAAGTTGTTGGGCATCGAGTTTGCCACCGAACTTCTCGAAGCCATTCTTGTCGTTTCCCTTCTTACTCAGACCAGGATCGAGAGTTTCGGCGGCCGGGTCGGTTTCGTTCTCGTCACCGGAATTCTTGCGGCAATCACCACGAACATTCCATACTGGAACTGGTATGGGTTCCCTTCCAATTACACCGCTGCCTACATGTTTATTGAAATTATCGGCTTTCTCTGCGTGGGCCTGGTCGCCGCTTTGCTGCTAAAAAACAGATCGCCGGCATCCGCAACCAGTTGAGTCGTTCGTTTCACATTTAGCGTTGACGAAAGTCCAAGCACGCCTCTAGCTTCGTTCCATGATTACGAAACGTGCTCTGCTTATATCGATAATTATTTGTGCGGGCGTTTCCCTGGTTGAAGCGCAAAACCCGACCCCTTCGCCCGCCGCCAGCCCCGAAGCTTCCGCTTCGCCAGCGAAGAAGCGCGCGCACAAAAAGGCTGAGACTTCGCCTGCGACAGCTACCAGCCCCGAAGCTTTGGCTTCTCCGGCGAAGACACGCGGACGCAAGAAAGCCGAGACCTCGCCGGCACCAGCTGCAAGTCCCGAGGCATCGGCGTCGCCGGCCAAAACACGCGGACGCAAGAAAGCTGAGGCGTCGCCAGCACCAAGCGCAAGCCCTGTGGCTTCAGCCTCGCCAGCGGAACGTCACGCTCGCAAGAAAGCAGGCGCGTCACCCACAGCTACGCCGGCAGCCTCAGCGTCTCCAGCCAAGCCGTTCTCGAAGATCGGCTCACTATTCAAGCCCAAATCGACGGCTAGTCCCGCAGCAACGACCACCGCAGGCTCCGCCGAGGCTAATGCTACACCGGCACCAGGCGGTGGTCACGGAATGGTATGGGTGAATAGCGAAAGCCATATCTATCATAAAGAAGGTTCACGCTTTTACGGCAAAACCAAGCAGGGTAAATACATGAGCGAAGCCGATGCAATTAAAGAAGGCGATCGTGCCTCCAAGACGAACGACTAACTAGTCGCAGCTTTTATTCCCGGGTCGCGCTCTTGTGAAAGAGAGAGCGCGACCCGATTTTTTTTGCCAGAACTTTGTTCCCTTATTTGAAGCGACGCGACAATTGAAGCTCGGCGCACACAATCGAGACCAAAAGCGCCAGAGGGCTGGCGCACTCCAAGACGCTTCGCGAATTTCGAAGGCGCCGCGAGCGGGCGCCAATTTTTGGGCGGCGGCAGTCTTCTGCCGCTTTTAGCACGGGCGTGCGCTACCGATCACCTCACCTGAGCTTCATCCCAGCGAACAGCTTCGCGCATGAGTTCGCGGGCACTTGTTACTCCAAACTTCTCTTTCGCTCGGGCAACATACATTTGCACGGTTTTAACCGAAAGATTGAGCTTCTCCGCGATGGCCATAGTGCTCGTTCCTTGCCCAAGCATTTGGAACACCTCCAGCTCGCGATCACTCAGCCGTTCAATCGGTGGCCGCGTTGTTTTTGCATGGCTCAACCGCGACGCGATCTGCGCCATTAACCGCTCGCTTAGGAATACTTCGCCCTGAAGCACATTGCGAATGGCTGAGACTACCCGCTGCGAGCTTTCGCCTTTCATTAGGTAACCGCGCGCTCCGGAACGGACCGCTCGTTCGCCATAAACCAGCTCATCGTGCATTGAAAGGACGATGACCGGCAGTTCCGGGTACTGATCCCTGATGTCCTTTACCAGCTCTAGCCCGGAACTATGTTCTAAGGAGAGATCGACCAAAGCAACGTCGGGAGATGTTCGGGGAATTGTCTTAAGGGCAGTCGCTGCATCCGCCGCTTCCCCGCAAACCATCAGGTCTTCTTCCTGTCCGATCAAATTCTTCAGTCCGTCGCGTACGACTGGATGATCGTCCACAATAAAGACGCGGGACCGATTCTTCTGTTCCACTTAAGTAGTTATGAAGCAGAAGTCGAATACTTGCAATAGACGATATCTGCTTACGTGATCCTTTTGTCAGGTATCGTCCGACATTGATAAGGATGCTAAGGGCCGCCGCTCGGAAAACTCGGAGCCTTGACCGTGCCGCAGGCTATTCGGACTTCGTCATTCTTTCGTCCTTCGTCATTCGTCGACGAAAGACATGCACACCTAGGATCGGACCGCGGCACGGGGGATAATGATGGTTCGACCCAGCAGAGAACGGCCTAGTCCTCGGCGAGCGGTATCTCGCAGTGCACGACCGTTCCGCGCGCTGCCTTTTCTACTCGCAATGTTCCACCCGCAAGTTCCGCCCGCTGAGCCATCACTTTTAAGCCGATACCATCCTTCATCGTGGCTTGAGACAAACCGCGACCATCATCTTCGACCTTTAACCGAAGGTAGTCTCCAGCAGTTTGCAGATGGATTCGGACATGCTGAGGCTGGCCGTGCTTGAGCGCGTTGGTGACAGCTTCACGCGCCACCCAATAAACTTGGGTTGCCAGCTCCTTGGAACGAGGCGGCTTGCCGCTATGCTCGAACTCGCATTTTACCTGACTATTCGCGACTGAGCGAGAGAGCGATTCCAGTGCCGAAAAGAGGCCATCGCCATCCAATTCCGAGGAATATAAGCCACGCGCGATCTCCCGCGTAAGGTCGATCCCCTGGTCGATCAGCTTGACTACTTTCCTCGCAGTGGGTTGGATCGCATTGTTCTCCTTCTCCAACTGGTTCGCGATGGTCTGCGCCAATAACCCTGTCCCAGTAAGATGTTGCCCGAGACTGTCGTGTAGTTCACGTCCTACCCGATTGCGCTCCTCTTCTGCTACTACCGCGATCTCCTTCTCCAATTGCTGTCGCCGAGCCAGCTCTTGCTGCAGATCGGCAGTACGTTCCTTCACCCGCAGGTGCATTTCACTGAGCAAAGAATGCCACCGTCGCAGAAGAAAAATAAAAATAAGATACGCCACAAAGGCGGAGCCACAGTTCCAAATGGCGATGCCGGGAAGCCCCGCGGCCAGATCTGAGAGGACGGCGGCGGTGACGCAGAACATTGCAATTGCGATGCCGAACGAAATACCGAGAAACCACGTTCCGATCGCAATGGGTGCCAGGTAAAAGATGAGGAGCGAGTTCTCGAAACCGGAAACGTAGTCAAGCCACCCGATGAAGGCTACAAGAAGCAAACAAGTGACTATAATTAAGCTTCGGCGGAACACCGGTGATAATAGAGCTTTGAGAAGCTGAATTCAATCCGTGAAGACAATTACCTGCGCGAATTTTCTGGTGCGACGGTTTTTGATCTTGTCATCGGCTCCTCACATCCCAGGGGTCGCCCGCCGCCCCTTGAGGAAAACAGGCTTGCAGCCTGTTTCGTTCAGCAACTTTCTGAGATTGTAGGGCCGGCATTCTCTCCGGGCGGTAGGCTTTACGAGCCGGAAGTCTGCGCGTCGTCTTTTTAAACTTCAGACTTTGCTCCGCCAAATTTGTGCTAATCTTCGGCCGAGGCATTTTGGCGCGATTAGCTCAGTGGTAGAGCGCTTGCTTCACACGCAAGAAGTCGCAGGTTCGAACCCTGCATCGCGCACCAGCCTCCCTTGCCAAGTTAGAACGCTCGCGCTCTAGAGCGGTCGCCGCGGCGACAAGTCGCAGGTTCGGACTTCGTATCGCACCTTTCGCGGAGCGGCGACGCTATTTAATGTCGCTCTGATCGTATAACGTACCGAGGCGGAATTTCTCTCTGTGGACGCATCGAGCGCATCGACAAGCGGACTATTCTCGATGGAATCTTGGTAGTGGAAAAAGTGAGGATTGATCTAAATCCGCCAGCTCTTGTGTTACCACGGCGGGTTGATCTTATTTTCGTTAGATGACAAGCGAGTCGCGTAATCAATCTGCATGGAGACCGTTATTGACGTATCGTTTCGGACGATCTTGCTGGACCAGACTGACCTAATTTAGGGAGATTTCTTG
>QHRJ01000073.1 GCA_003220075.1 Verrucomicrobiota bacterium | reverse complement strand
CGCCCCTGGAATGGCGACGCGGGTGGTCGAGCTGGCGATGGTAGTTGTCTTGGTCATCGTCCTGGTTCGTTTTGTCTGGATGTTCGGTGCTAACTATTTGCCACCGCTATTCAGCCGAAAACTCCGCCGCAAAAACCGCGTTCCCTGGCAACACACTGCCTTGATTGCATGGATCGGAATGCGCGGGGCGGATTCGCTTGCTGGCGCGCTGGCAATCCCGTTTTTGCTCCCCAACGGCGAATCATTCCCCGGGCGCAACCTCATTCTCTTGCTCACCTTCTGTGTCATCTTCGCCACCCTCGTTCTGCAAGGACTCACGCTTACGCCGCTGGTTCGCTGGCTCGGAGTTGTGGATGATCATGTCACGGAAAAAGAAGAGAGACTGGCGCGTTTGAAAGCCAACGAAGCAGCCCTGGCTCGGCTCGAAGCAATCGAATCTTCCCATCGGGCCCGGCACGAGACGGTGGAACGCCTTCGCACCGAATACAACGACCGTATCCGGCAACTGCGCCGTGAAGTTCCGCATGAAGAAAGCGTCAGGCGCTTGTTTTCGGAGGACTTTGAGGAACTGGCGCGGGAGGCGTTGCAAACCGAGCGCGACACCGTCCTCTCGCTGCGCAACGAAGAGGCCATCAACGATCAGGCCTTGCGTCGCATCCAACGTGATATTGATCTGGCCGAAGCCCGCCTTCAGCGCCCAGCCTAAAGATGGTGATTAGTGAGAAGTAAGAAGTGAACGGTGATCGTTGGTCAGTTATCGACTATCAACGATTTCTGATCTCCGTAGCCGTGACGAAAAGGATCGGCTTTATCGCTGATCGGTTCGCCTTCCAATCCCAACTCCCGGCTAAGGTGAGAGCCGGGCCGCACAATGTAATATCCGCTTCTCGGCCCTAACCGGACATAACGAGAATCGTCGAGCCAGGACTGCGCTGCGGCTACGCTCACCAATAGTTACCAAAGCAGCGAAGGAAAAAAACGAGTCAGCATCATTAGCTATCGAAGTACTGAAAAACTACACGGAAAACATTTAGTTCTCGCTTTTTTCATTTCCACGCTGGGTGTGGTTAAGTCAGTCATGACTGAACCAATCGGGGAGAGACAAATACAATCTTCGCCACTCTGCTGTCCTGTCGTCGAGTTGAGGCAATATACCCTGCATCCTGGGAAACGTGATGTCTTGATTGATCTCTTTGACCGGGAATTTATCGAAACCCAGGAGGCATTGGGGATCAAAATCATCGGTCAATTTAGGGACCTTGATCATCCGAATCGCTTCGTTTGGCTCAGAGGTTTCCGGGATATGACCTCACGCGCCAAAGCATTAAGCGATTTTTACGGCGGGCCGGTCTGGAAAGCGCACCGGGAAGCGGCCAATGCGACGATGATTGACTCCGATAACGTCCTATTGCTCCGTCCGGCGCTTCCGACATCTGGATTCTCGCTTGAAACGCGGCCTCCGGTCGGGTCTGATGAAGTGCCGGCAAGCCTCGTCGTTGCGTCCATTTATTATTTTGGGGGTCCGGTTGCGCCTGACTTTATCAACTTCTTCGAGCGCACGCTTCGGCCGGTGGCCCCATGCTTGGGCGCGACAATTTCTGCCTATTTTGTGACGGAAAATAGCGAAAACACCTTCCCAGCTTTGCCGGTGCGCGCGGGCGAGAATGTCTTTGTCTGGTTCTCGACCTTTCCCGATTCGGCGACCTACGAAGATTACATGAACGCTCTCTCGCGATCGGACCAGTGGCGCGGCGAAATCTCGACTGCACTGACGCGCTATCTGGAAAGAACGCCGGAAGTATTGAAACTATCACCCACCGCCCGGTCGCAATTACGCGGCTGATCTCGGCGACCACCCATCAACCATACGCCATTTGCCTCTCGCCAATCACCTCTCAATTGCTCCTCGCTCCGATCTTCCCACTCCTACTCCCTGCCGCATCCCACTACCCGATAACTGATAGACTGAAAACTAAAACGCCTCGCGTTTTCCCTGCTCCAAGCTTCCAGCTTCCGTTAACTCCCGGCGCGCCTTCGCCAATTTGTTCGATGAATAATAAGAACGACCAGCCAAAGGATGAACGCGAAGGCTCCGGCTGGCAGAGTAACGAGCATCAGCCAGCCCATCACACCAAGGGTATAGAGCAGCTGCCCATAGTCTTTTCCATTGATCATGCAGGTGTGCACCGATCCTTCATCCACGCGGCAGCCGTGCGCGTTAGCGATTAAACCACACGCCACCACAGATCCCACCGGAGCAAACGCGACCAGAACGATGAGAACGAGAATAATCCAATAGAGAATCCAGGGGAAGCGTCTCCGGACAGGTAAAGGTGGCGGGTTCATCGCAGCCAGCTCAGAACTTTATCCACAGATAGATAGTCGAACACAGATACAACGCTTCAATCGACGGCCGACAAAGTGGCAGTTCACTCGCGGTGATGCGTCTTGTTAAACCCGTCCGCGTATCCGTTCTCGAAAGCTAGGTCCCAACTTTGCTGTTCACCCGATCCCTGCTGCTTGAAATACTTCTGAGCCATCATGTTCAAGTCAGCGTCCGTCGGCAACTCTGCCCCCGCCGGCGCTTCCTCTCCCGCCTTTTCCCCGATTGCGTAAGCGGCCCGCTCCTGCGCCGTTCTGCCGTGAGCCGCGCGATGAGTGTAGAACGCCGTCACGCCGCACACGACCAACGCCGCCGCTGCCATCATTACAAAAAATCGCACCGGTTTGAATTCTCTGGCCATGCTTTAGGGAGACAACCATGTGCGATTCTTCGTGGCAACTGGAACCTGGCTGACCTCCGACCGCTCCTCTACTGCAAACGATGTAACGATTTACGTGTCGCGCCGCCCGCTCGCGAAGACTTTCGGGTAGCCTTGACGTAGGCGGAACGATTCACGGCAGCGAAACCCCACATCTCACCAATCAACTCCCCCTAATCACGCCCTGGGTTCTGATCTCTGATTCTGACTTCGAAAGTTTCATCAGCTTGCGAGCAAGCTGATATCCATCTGGTAAAATTTGAAGGTATTCTCTTCTCCGCTGTCATGGTTAGCTGCTGCTTGGTAGCGATCAAGAACATCGTTGATGAAGTCCGTCCGTTCTGCCGCTGGTAACCGGCTCGTCCATGCCACGCAACCAACCGCGCAGAAACCGGAGAATGCCATTCGCGAGCGGAAATTCCACGCGTGATCTTTGGTAGAAACACTTAGGATGCGAAAGCCACTGCGCTCTGCCATGGCAGCATACTCTTCCGGTGTCAGATGCAGATAAGGATCGTCAAAATCCTGGAAGTAAGTGTTCCATCTGGACGTTCGACGTGTCTCTTCGGCCACATTTTCCAAGCTCTTTCGTGCACCTTTCGATACCAGGCGCAGCTGCGCCTTACCATCCGAAAGCAAGGTGGAGCGTATGGAACTAAGCGCGACGTGCTGCTCCGGAATCCAATGCAGAGCATTGAAAGAAACCACGAGATCAAATTCGTTTTTGAAGGGCAGATGGCGAGCGTCCGCGACGAGGAATCGAAGGTTGGGCAGCGCTGCCGGAGCGAAGTGGTTCTGGGCGAAGCTAATCATGTCTCGTGAAGGATCGACACCCACGACCGAGCCCTTCGAAGCGCGAGAAGCGATTTCTGCTGTGATTTTCCCGTCGCCGCATCCGACATCGAGGATTCGCTCCGAACCGTTGAGATCGAATAGAGCGAGAACTTCCTGAGCCATCGCTTCCTGCAGCGACGAACGGCGAGAATATTCGGCAGCATCCCATTCTGTCATGTTCGGTAATCAGGAATGCCGCAACCTATGCCGCATCTGCCGTCGTTTCCAATGATCTCATAGGTCCGAGCCGGACTGGCATTTAGCTGCGAGGGGAAGCAGTGAGCGAGTTTAGGCAACGAGCGAATTTCATTGAGCGAGCGCAGCCTTTACCTGATAGCAGTTAAGAAAATAACTGATAACTCACGAGCTTTGCTCGTCGCAAAATTGAAGTGACTGATGCAGATACTTCGCTAAGAATTTAAAATCATTGCCGCCCAAAAATACTGGAGTTTAATGAAAGAGCGAATTGTTCCGATGTTCCTTTTCGCTCTCGTCTCGATAGTTTGCCTTGCAGCCGAGCCTGCCAAATCCGCGGACGGCAACGATAGCTGGAAGTTGGCGACCGAGCGCAACGGCCTCACGATTTACAGCCGACCCCATTCCGGCTCTTCCTTAAAAGAATTCAAAGCTGTGGGCGAAATCGCTGCGCCTAGCCGTGCGGTTTGCGAAGTCATCGAGGATGTCGATGCTTATCCGAGCTTCATGCCTTATATGGCAGAGTGCAGACTGTTGCGGCACGAAAGCGATTCGCTCCTGAGCTATCAGCGAATTTCGCCCAAGGTTTGTTGTGATCGGGATTTCACGCTGCGCACCTACAAAACCTCCTGGCCAAGCCTCGCTGGACTTGTCTATTCAAACCGGTGGGAATCGGCGAACGCGCTGGGTCCGGCGAAGAAGCCAGGCGTTGTGCGTGTTGAGTTCTGCCAGGGGGCTTGGTTGCTCGAACCGAACGGCTCCGCCAGAACGCGCGCTACGTATTCGGTCTACACCGACACGGGCGGACTTATTCCGGCGTTCATCGCCAATCATTTTAGCCAGAGCGCGATTTGGAAGATTTTCGCCGCAGTGCGCAAACAGGTAAAGCAACCAAAATACAACGCGGCAGTTAAACCCACATCGATAAGCGCCGGGAACTGAATCGCGTCTCGTAGCTCCTTGCTGCTAACGATCTAACGATTTACGCTTTAACGATTCACAGCGGCGAAGCCCCACTTTTCACCTTCACTGATCACTCGATCACGCTCTGTCATCTGACCTCTGCTCTCCGAGCTCCGTGGTCTGTGTCTTGCTCTCTCAATGCCAAGTGTTCATGAAAGACCGCTTACGCATTTTAACTGTCGAGGATGAACCCGCTGTCACGCATATGCTTGCGCTCCTATTGGGCGGTCCCGGCGCGAAAATAACAAACGCGTGCGACGGCTGGATGGCGCTCATGAAGATCGGCGCCGCCGCGGAACCTTTCGACGTCATTATTACCGACCATCGCATGCCGCGTATGACCGGACTCGATTTGGTGCGTCGGCTGCGGGTGCGCAAGTTCACGGGCAAGATTATCGTCCTCTCGGCATATCTGACC
>QHRJ01000072.1 GCA_003220075.1 Verrucomicrobiota bacterium | reverse complement strand
GCGCATTTACGCCGACTTCGCCGCCGGATTGAAAGCGGATTACCCGGCGACCGCCCGAATCTTTACGGAAATGGAGGCTGAAGAAGATGAGCATCGCCGCAAACTGATTGAGGATTATCGTCGCCGCTTTGGAGAACACATTCCGCTAATCCGTCGCGAAGAGGTAAAGGGGTTCGTGCACCGCAAACCGGTGTGGATGATTCGGCCGTTGGGAATCAAAACGGTTCGACGCCAGGCCGAGATAATGGAGACAGAAACCCAGCGTTTCTACGAGCGCGCTGCGAGTAAAGTCGGCGACGCCTCAACGCGCAAACTACTCGGAGACCTGGCGGAAGCGGAGCGAAAGCATGTCACGTTGGCCGACGATCTCCAACGGGAACAACTGACTCCGGACGTTGAAGCGGAAGAGGAGAAGGCTCATCGGCGATTGTTCGTTCTGCAAATTGTGCAGCCCGGGCTGGCGGGCCTGATGGATGGTTCGGTCTCAACCCTTGCGCCGGTTTTTGCAGCAGCGTTTGCGACCCACAACAGCCACGCCGCCTTCCTGGTCGGTCTCGCCGCCAGCGTCGGAGCAGGAATTTCGATGGGCTTCGCTGAGGCAGCTTCTGATGACGGCAGCCTGACTGGGCGCGGCAAACCTTTGCTGCGTGGAGTCGTCTGCGGATTGATGACGACAGCCGGAGGAATCGGTCACACCTTGCCATATTTAATTCCAAATTTTCGAACTGCTACCGCTATTGCTGTTGTGATCGTGGCAATTGAACTTCTGACCATTAGCTGGATTCGAAACCGATATATGGATACACCCTTTCTCCGCGCCGCTTTCCAAGTAATTGTCGGGGGAATGTTGGTGTTCCTGGTCGGAATCTGGATCGGCAGCTCTTAATCCCCCACAATCGGCCAGCAGCTTAATGCCTCGACGGAAGCTCGCTCGAAAGAGGGAGTAAGCGGCAACTCTTCGGTAGCATTCGAAAACCTAACGGACGCGCAATGGCCATGAGGTCTCGGTGGCGAGATCTTAAGCTATGAAAACGAAAAGAATATTTAGCCTCATGGGCGCGACTTTGCTTGCGCTCGGTCCAACCGTATTGGCGGCTGGGCACGGTAGCGGTGGTGGATTCGGTGGCGGCGGTTTTGCCGGCGGCGGTCACTTTGGTGGCGGCGGTGGATTCGGTGGCGGTCGCCCTGGCGGCGGAGCGTTCCATTCCAGCGCCCGAGGGTTCAGCGGTGGTCGTCCCGCGTACTTCTATAGTAGAGGGATGGGTTTTGCGCGACCCGGCAATGCACAGATGCGGTCTCCGATTCAGCAATCCCATTCTTCCACAAAGACGACCAGGATTGGTCGCGGGATAACCAACTCAGCGGCTCATTCAGCCCAACGTGCCCCGCTGCATGCAAGTAATCCAGCAACTCGTCCAACTAATCCAACCCAGCGGCCTACGCTCAATGGCAGAACGGACCATATCTCCGAGCGCCACAGCGCAACAAATTGGCACAACGATTGGGACCGGCGACATACACACTTCTTCAACCATCGCTTCTTCGTCTTTGACGACGGATTCTGGTTCGGGCTCGATCAGGGGTTTTTTCCGTGGGATTACTACCCGTACTACGCCTACGACTACTACCCCTATGACTACTATCCCGGGTACTACGCCGACGTAGAGCCGTACTATTATAATGAGGGTGTCTACAGCGACACGCCGATGAAGGATCCGACAGTCAGCGCCGTCCAGACGGAGCTAACGCAAAAGGGTTACTACAATGGCCCGGTCGATGGGATTTATGGCCCGACGACGCGCGATGCCGTGGCAAAATATCAAATCGCCAAAGGCCTGGATGTAACTGGGAGTCTTTCACCAGATACGCTCCAGTCACTTCAATTGCCGCAACCGACGGCGAGTTAAATGGCAACGTGGAGAAAGATTGAAATGAAAATAACGCAGCTTGGTAATTCTGACCTGTTGATTACACCAATCGGCTTCGGTGCCTGGGCAATTGGCGGGTCCGGTTGGGAATTTGGCTGGGGCGAGCAGGACGACAAACAGTCAGTGGCCGCGATTCATCGTGCGCTGGAGCTTGGGATCAACTGGATCGACACCGCGGCTGTCTATGGGATGGGCCATTCTGAGAAAGTCGTCGCCTTGGCATTGCGGACGTGGTCCGGCTCTCGGCCATATGTTTTTACGAAATGCGGTCTGCGGTGGGACGAACAGGGATACGTTCATCGGACTTTGAACGCCACTTCCATTCGCCAGGAATGCGAGGACAGTCTGCGTCGTTTAAATGTCGATGTCATCGATCTCTATCAAATCCATTGGCCAACGGAAGAGTTAGAAGAAGGTTGGAGCGCGATGGCTCGCCTTCAAAAAGAAGGGAAAGTTCGGTGGATTGGTGTCTCTAACTTCAATGTCGGAGAAATGCGCCGGGCGCAGGCGGTTGCTCCGCTCACTTCGTTGCAACCTCCCTTCTCATTAGTTCGTCGCGACATCGAGCACGAAATTCTCCCTTACTGCCGATCGGAGAAACTTGGCGTAATTGTGTATTCGCCAATGGCCTCCGGCTTGTTGACCGGCGCGATGACGCGCGAACGCGCGGACGCTCTCTCGGCGAGCGATTGGAGAAGTCGCGACGTCGAGTTTCAGGAACCAAAGCTGTCGAAGAATCTCGCGCTGGTTGAGCGCTTGCGGGAGATTGGCGAACGTCACGGGCGTCCGCCAGGGCAGATCGCTATCGCTTGGACATTGCGAAATCCAGCAGTGACCGGCGCCATCGTCGGTGCGCGCAACGCGAAGCAAGTCGAGGGAAACGTCGGCGCTGCCGATCTTAGTCTGACCGACGAAGAAATCGCAGAAATTGAAGGAAAAAACGAAAACGTACCGCAGTTAGTCACGGCCACTTGAGGAAAGAAAGGTAAGTGAAATTCGGATTCATCGGTTTGGGTATAATGCGAGGTCGTATGGCTGCAAATCTGCAATAGCACCTGCCGGGGACCCGTTTCCCCCGGGATAATTGTCGGCCGCTTCACTCTCCCTCGAATGAGGGATCGAAACGTACCTCGCAAGTGGTAAAGAGAAATCCTACCCACGCGCAATGGTCATGCTGCGCGTCTGACCCGTAGTTTGGTGGATGGAAGAAAACGTCGCTGCGGCCAGGCCAATACTGATTTGGTTCACCATGCTAAGTCCGTTGATTGTCTGGATTTTCGGATTACTGGGCTCGCTATTTTTCAGCTAGCTCGGTACCGTCGGACGAATCGATGATACACATTTCTCGTTCAGTAAGCTCTGGGACGACAGGAACCAACAAGGTTGAGAACCGGCCGCGATGAAAAACTTTTTAGTTGGCCTGGGAATTTTGTCGATCTTGCTCACGGCTGGCGGATGCAAAAAAAAGTCCGCGCCGCCGCAGGCTCCGTTACCGGTCAATGTCGTTACTGCGGTCGAGAAAGAGGTAAACGAATGGGATGAATTCACCGGACGCCTCGAAGCGGTCGAGTCGGTTGAGATCCGGCCGCGCGTATCCGGTTATATTACTGAGATCCGGTTTCAAGCTGGCGCAATCATCAAGAAAGATGATGTGCTTTACGTGATCGATCCGCGTCCTTATCAGGCGGATTTCGATCGAGCAGCCGCCGAGCTCGAGCGGATGCGAGCGCAGGAGAAACTTGCGCAAATCGAATTGGATCGGGCGAAAGAGTTGCGCGCCAAGAATACGATTTCCGCGAGCGAGTTCGACCAGAAAGTAGCTACCTATCAGGCTGCTGCAGCCGCCACGGGCGGGGCCGAAGCAGCGAAAAATGCCGCCGCGCTAAATCTAGAGTTCACGCAAGTTAAATCACCAATCGATGGCCGGGTGAGTGACGCGCGTATCACGTTAGGTAACCTTGTCCAACCAGGTCCCGGGCCGGAAAGTGTGCTTACCACCGTCGTTTCGGTCGATCCGATTTACTCGAGGGTAGATGCTGACGAAAACGCGGTGCTTAAATACGTAAAGCTCAGCGGCGAGGGGAAACGCGTGAGCGCGCGCACGACCAAGATCCCGGCCTTCGTTGAACTCGGTAACGAAACGGACTTCCCACATGAAGGCGTCATCGATTTTGTCGACAATCGTCTGGATCCGGGGACCGGAACGATCCGGGCGCGCATTGTCTTAAAAAACTGGAACCCTTCTTTCATTACCCCGGGTTTCTTCACTCGTGTGCGCGTGGCAGGGGCAACCCCGTATCGGGCGGCGCTCGTTCCCGACAAAGTAATCAGCTCCCAGCAAGGGCTAAAGTACGCGTTCGTGGTGAAGCCTGATAATACGATCGAACGCCGCACCCTCGAGACGGCAAGCACTTTCGAAGGCAAACGAATCGTAAAGAACGGGCTCAAAGACGGAGAGAAAGTTGTCTCCACGCGTCTCCAGCTGCTGCAACCGGGAATGAAAATTACACCGGTGCCGGAGGAAGCATCGGCCGGACCGGAGGCGAACCGGAGCGCCACTCCATCCCAAAATCCAAAATGACGGCGAGCCAGGTCGAGGGGTAAGTCCTGTGAACTTTCCGCACTTTTTTATCGACCGGCCGATCTTTGCCGGTGTCATCAGCATCGTCATCACCCTCGTCGGGGTGATCGCGCTTTCGACGCTTCCAATTGCCCAATATCCCGAGATCGCGCCACCTACCATTCAAGTCACGACCAACTATCCCGGCGCAAACGCGAAGGTCGTATCGGAAACGGTCGCGACACCGATCGAGCAGCAGGTCAATGGCGTTGAGAACATGCTCTACATGTCTTCGCAGAGCACGAGCGACGGCAACATGACGCTGAGTATCACTTTCAAACTCGGCACTAACCTCGATACCGCACAGGTGTTGGTGCAAAACCGTGTCGCCATCGCCATCCCCATCCTCCCGCCGGAGGTGCAGCGCATCGGCGTGACGACGAA
>QHRJ01000071.1 GCA_003220075.1 Verrucomicrobiota bacterium | reverse complement strand
AGATAACAAAGGAAATCTAGTCCGGCGTTATTCCAGTACCGACGCACCAGTGCTCCCGGATGCCAGGAAGCTGAAAATCCCTCGCTACTGGATCCGTCCGCCACAGTCGCTTTCAACCCAACGCGGGTTCCATCGATTTCTTTGGGACATGCATTACCCGCCGCTCCCTGGCATTGAACCGGACTATCCAATGTCTGCGGTTAATCGCGACACACCGCCTTCGCCGACTTCACCGTGGGTCATGCCCGGAGAATATACCGTTGTCCTAACGGCTGGCAGCAAGAGCTACACGCAGCCGTTGACGGTCAAAATGGATCCGCGCGTGAAAATGTCGCAGGCTGAATTGGAGCAGCAGTTGACTTTGTCGCAGCAACTCTGCGACGTGCGGGCCGGCCTCGAGCCAATCGGAAAAATCTTTGATTCGTTAGTCGAGCAGCTGACGAAATTGAGGGACCAATCGCTGCCGAAAAACGTCGAGGAAAAATTGAACGCGCTGAACAACACGTTAAAGGAACTGGGACCTCCAAACCCGCGACCCGGTCAGACTCCTTCTCTGCACGCGCTGGATTCGGCCAAAGATTTGTTCCAGGCAATTCAAGGCGTCGACGCCGCGCCCACCGATCGTGTCAAGGCAGCGGTAAACGATGTTCGTGCCCAGGCCGCCGTGCTCACGAAAAGTTGGAAAGAAATCGTCGCGCAAGACGTGGCCGCGCTCGACCAGGAATTGCAAGCTGCCGGTCTCTCGCGTCTCAACCTCGCAAAGTGACGCTCGTCTCTGATCTCCGATCTCTCGTCTCCGACCTCCGTTTCCTCGTCACATTTCGCAGATCGTGGTAGAGACATCGCATGCCCTCGCAATCTGGGTCAGATGTGAAGTTGGAAATAGGGCATGTGTTGTTCATGGATATCGTCGGTTACTCGAACTTACTGATCGACGATCAGAGGGAAGCGCAACAACAACTCAATCAAATTGTCCGCGATGCGTCCGAGTTTCGCGCCGCCGAAGCATCGGGCAAACTGGTGCGATTACCCACTGGCGATGGAATGGCGCTCGTCTTCTTCACGGGTCCCGAAGCGCCGGTTCAATGCGCCTTGGAGATAAACGAGGAGTTGCAGAGTCATCCTCAACTCCGGGTGCGAATGGGAATTAATACCGGACCAGTCAGTGGTGTCGCCGATGTCAACGACAGATCAAATGTCGCTGGAGCCGGAATTAACATGGCGCAACGGGTCATGGATCTCGGCAACGCCGGTCACATCCTTCTCTCAAAACGCGCGGCCGAAGATTTACTACAATACCGGCAGTGGGAACCGCACTTGCACCATCTTGGTGAATTCGAAGTCAAACATGGGGTAAAGATTTCAATCGTTAATTTCTACACCGAGAAGCTCGGCAACTCGGAATTGCCCGAGAAACTGAAACAATTTTCTCGAAAACGGGCTGCTACTCGACGCCTTAAACGAACGCTGGTCGCATGTTTGCTCCTCCTTGCTGTGACCTTGCCGATGGGCGCGTTGATTTTTTTGCGTCGAACGCCTCTGAAGTTACCAATCAGCTCCACAACGCTCATTCCTGCAAAAAGCATCGCCGTTCTTCCGTTTGAAAACTTGAGCGCAAGTCAGGAAAACGCCTTCTTCACCGATGGCGTGCAAGACGAAATTCTCACTGACCTGGCCAAGGTTGCCGACCTCAAAGTGATTAGCCGAACAAGCGTGATGCAGTATAAGGATGTTGCCAAACGTAACCTACGCGAGATCGCGAGCGCGCTCGGTGTCGCGCATATTTTGGAAGGCAGCGTTCAACGCGCAGTAAATCGTGTGCGCGTCAACGCCCAGCTGATTGACACGCGCACAAACAGCCACGTGTGGGCCGAGACCTACGACCGCGACTTGGCAGACCTCTTCGCAATCCAGAGTGACATCGCCCAACGTATTGCCGTCCAGCTTCAGGCGAAGCTTTCACCTAATGAGAAAGCCGCAATCGAGGAACAACCCACTAAAGACCTCGCCGCTTACGACCTTTACGTTCGCGCAAAATTACTCGTGATGACCCCGTTGATAGGCGCCGAGAACTTGCTCGAGGCTGCGCGTCTGCTTGATCACGCCATCGCGCGCGACCCGGATTTTTTTCTCGCCTACTGCCTAATCAGCGAAGCGCACAGCCGCCTTTACTCGATCTTTGATCACACTCCGGCCCGACGCGCCTTAGCCGACGGCGCGGTTAAGGCTGCCCTTCGTCTGCGGCCCGACGCGGGCGAAGGGCATCTCGCGCGGGCCCGATACCTCTCCAGCTGCAATTTGGATTACGACAACGCCCGCGCAGAACTCGTACTCGCCCAGCGCGCTCTGCCTAACAACGCCCAGGTCTTTTCATTGATGGGCCATATCGACCGTATTCAAGGCCGTTGGAACGAGTCGGCGCGCAGCTACGAAGAAGCTTTGGAGCTCGATCCACGCAACTTATTTACTCTGCGGCAATTCGCGTTCACTTACCTATTAATGCGCCGTTTTGCTGAAGGGGCCGCCGCTTTGGATCGTGCAATCGCGTTGGCTCCCGAGGATGGCGGATCGCGGGTGATTCGAGCCTGGGTAGATCTCGATTGGCGGGCCGATCCGAAGCCCTTGCACAAAATATTCGAGGCTATGATCAAGGAAAACCCCGCCGCGGCGGCGGATTGGGGTGAAGCTTGGATTTATCTTGCCCTGTGCGAGCGCGATCCAGCCCTGGCCCAACGCGCTCTGGCGACCATCCCGGATGGGTTTAACATGGACGCGCTCAATATCTCATTCCACTTCATGGAGGGTTGTGTCGCGCGCACCTTCGGGGACGACGAGGCAGCGCAAAAATCCTTCACTTCCGCGCGTGCCGAAGTCGAGCGCACGGTGCGCGAACAGCCCGACTTCGGGCCACCCCTCTGCGTGCTCGGTCTGATCGACGCCGGCTTGGGACGAAAAGACGAAGCCCTCCGCGAGGGACGCCGCGCCAGCGAACTGCTCCCGGTCGCTAAGGACGCGATCAACGGAGCCAACATCATGCAACATCTCGGCGTGATCTACGCGTGGACCGGAGAGAAAGATCTCGCTATCGAGCAAATCGTCGCGACGCTGCAGGTCCCGGGCCGCCTAAGTTACGGACAACTCCGTCTGCATCCTTTCTGGGATCCGCTGCGCGGCGATCCGCATTTCGAAAAAATCGTGGCCGATCTCGCGCCGACTAATCACTGAGCACTTGCCTAGCGCGCCGTAGCTTGAACGAAGGAGGTGGCGAAGATCGGAAGCCTTGGCGAAGGCGGGTCACTCATCACTGGATCTCTCGTCAGATTCCGGAGATCGTGGTAAAGAAATCGCATGTCGTCCGAAGCTGATGTGAAGTTCGAAATCGGGCACGTTCTCTTCATCGACATCGTCGGTTATTCCAAGGTGCTTATTCACGAGCAACTCGAGTATTTGGAGGAATTGCGCGAGATCGTGCGCGCGACGGAAACATTTCGCTCGGCGCAACGCGAAGGGAAATTGGAGCGCCTGCCGACGGGCGATGGAGGCGCGCTGGTTTTCCACACCAGCCCGGAAGCGCCGGTGAAGTGCGCGATGGAGATTGCGCGCGAATTGAAGAAGCATCCCGAGCTGCGCGTGCGCATGGGCATTCACAGCGGGCCGGTAAAAGAAGTGACGGACTTGAGCGAGCAGGGGAACATCGCCGGCGCTGGCATCAACATCGCGCAACGGGTGATGGATTGTGGCGACGCCGGTCACATTCTGGTGTCGAAACGGGTGGCGGATGATCTCGAACACTACGCGCAATGGCGGCCGCTGTTGCACGATCTCGGTGCGTGCGAAGTGAAACACGGCATCTCGC
The DNA here is from genome assembly GCA_003220075.1 of Verrucomicrobiota bacterium. GTDB lineage: Bacteria > Verrucomicrobiota > Verrucomicrobiia > Chthoniobacterales > UBA10450 > AV69. The sequence goes on along the minus strand of QHRJ01000071.1, from coordinate 1,322 downwards.
TCGCGCTTTTCAATCTTTACTCCAGCGAGATCGGTAATCCCGAGCAACCGAAAAAATTTCGAACGGATGAACGCAAGATCGATATCGTTACGCCAACCGCGCCACCGAAATCAATCGCCGTGTTGCCGTTCGAAAATCTGAGCGAAGACAAAGCGAACGTTTATTTTGCTGATGGAATTCAAGAAGAAATCCTGACGCGACTTTCGCGCATCCGCGACTTGAGAGTGATCTCGCGCACCTCGACGCAGCGATTCAAAAATACGGCCGAACAGATTCCCGACATCGCGAAGCAGCTCGGCGTGGCCACAATTCTCGAAGGCAGCGTGCGCAAGGCGGGCGACAAAGTGCGTGTGCACGTGCAATTGATCGACGCCGAGAACGACGCGCATCTGTGGGCTGAGCGATACGATCGGCAGCTCGATGATATTTTTGAGGTGGAGAGCGATATCGCCGGGAAAATCGCGGAAGCGTTGCAGGCGACATTGACCGGCGCGGAGCGACGCGCGATTACGGCGCAACCGACCAAGAGCACTGAAGCGCACGAGTTGTATCTGAAAGGCCGATATCATTGGCGAAATTTCTACGCGCCGGGCTATGAGCGGGTGCGGGAGTACTATGAGCAGGCGGTTGCGTTCGACGCGTCGTATGCGCCCGCCTACAACGGACTGAGCCTTTATTATTCCTGGGCCGCGGCCAACGCCATCTTTTCACCGGACGTCTGGCCGGTGGCAGAAGAATACGTTCGCAAATCCCTCAGTCTTGACGACACGCTGCCTGAAGCGTACAACGCGCTCGCTGCGGTGGAGATTTACTACAAACGGAACTGGACTGCGGCTGAGCGCGCCTTTCAACGCGGGATGGAATTAGACCCGAATTTCTCTGACCTCCACGCGCATTACGGTCTGTGCCTGTCGTATCTCGGGCGATTCGACGAAGCGATCGCGCAAAAAGAGCGCGCCATGCAACTCGACCCATTTTTTCCGGGGACTAACGTGCATTACGGGACGGTGCTCTTTTTTAGCCGCCAGTACGATCGCGCCGCCGCGCAACTGGCGAAGACGCTCGATCTCTATCCCGATAACGCAGCTGCGCACGAATATTTCGGCAACGTTTGCGCAAAAAGAGGCATGTCTCACGAGGCGATCACGCATTGGTGCTCGGCGTTGAATCTCAACGGACGGAGCGACGATGCGCGCGTTCTCGAACAAACGTTCAAAGCAGCTGGATTCGATGCGGCGGTGCGAACGCTCGGCGAAAGGCAGTTGGAGGAGCTGGACGCAAGACGCGCGCGCGGCGAATACGTCGCGGCGGCGCATTACGTT
>QHRJ01000070.1 GCA_003220075.1 Verrucomicrobiota bacterium | reverse complement strand
GAAAGCGGACCCGTAATGGTTACGATGTTCACGGTCGACGGCGATCACCTCATTGCCACTCACTACTGCTCGGCGAAGAATCAACCCCAGATGGTAACGTCCGCCATTACCGATGCGCAGACGCCGTTGGCATTTTCCCTTGCTCGCATCACCGGATTGAAATCGCAAGACGCTTGGCACAATACCGGCCTTACCGTAATTCAGGAAGACAGCGATCATTTGACTCAGGAATGGACCTATCAGTCCAAGGGCAAGAGTGGAAAAACCGTCTTCCGCTACACGCGCGTACGGCAGGGACCAAGTTGACGAGGCTGCGTGAATGAGATCACGAGCGACACACGCGGTCGATAGCGGGAGAGTAAGAGTACACATCACCGCGCTCGTAACCGCCTGCCTGCTCAATTTGATTGGAGCAGCCCACGCAGATCTCGCCCCAGCAAAGCAAAGTTTGGCTGACGGCAAGGTCGCGCGAGATGGCATTGATCTGTTCTATACCATCGTCGGCACGAGCGGTGATTACGTGCTCGTGTTAAGCGGTGGCCCCGGTGAAGACATCCGGTCGATGCAAGGTATCGCTGACGAGCTTGGCAAAAAATACCGGTGCATTATGTGGGAGCAACGCGGAACGGGCAGATCGAAGCTGCCAAGGTATGACTCGTCGACCATTAATCTGAACGCATACATTGAAGACATCGAGGCGCTCCGTAAGCACCTGCACACCGAGAACTTTATTGTGGTCGGAAACTCGTGGGGGATGATCCTGGGTCTTGCTTACGCGGGCACATACTCCAACGCCGTGCGTGCAGTAGTCACGCTTGGTTCTGGTCCGATCACCTACGAATACCTCGGTGAGTTCGTCGACAATCAAAACACGCGATTGTGGCCCTGTGAAATCGAAATACGAGACTTCTGGAGAGAGCCTGCACGAGAAGTAGCTAACTTTGATCGGGCCGGATTTGAACGTTTACGCGCGGCAACTTCGGCTTACTTCTACGATCGAAAGAAAGCGTTGCAGATGGCGATGGAACTTAACCCTAACGATTACAATTTCCGCGTTCCCCCTGCCTTTATTGAGGCCGAGGGAAAGTATGACATCCGGCCGAAACTCAGAACAATCGCGGCTCCCGTTCTCCTTCTTCAAGGACGGCAAGATCTAGCAGGAGAAGCGAATGTTTGTGAAGCGCACTCGCTAATCACGAATTCGACACTCGCGTTCATTGACAGATGTGGCCACATGCCATGGCTGGAGCAGCCAGACCAAACTTGGAAAATTGTCGATGACTTCTTAGCGCACTTACCGCACTGACCTTCGCTTTGAACCCGTCGCGCCTTCATTGGCTCGATGGTGTTATCGTCAAGCGAACGTCTGCGTTAGCCGAGTTTCAAAGTCCGCGATAAGATGCGATCGCCCCCCTTCGGGGAGCCCTGATCCGATTCGACCTTCTTAAAGCTTAATTGAAACTCACTCGCTCCTACCCTCGTCGCTAATGCCGGTCCGGCTCGGACCCTTCTATGTCGTCCCATTCGCTCCATTCAGCGGGTCAGGTTTCAGCTTTTTCTTTGATACTGTTCGTCGCTGAGCTTCTCCAGCCAGTCGACCGGTTTGCCGTTGACCGCTTGTTGAATGGCAATCGACGCCCGTACCTACTAGTTACTTTGCCGAATAATTAGTTCGTCAATTTCCAGTCGTCGAATTCTCGCCCGACCAATTGCTAATCGGCCAATGGCTAAAGCGCCGAGCGCCAGCGCGCCGATCGCAAACGCCCCCAAAGCCAACGCGCCAAGCGCTCGCGCAGTTTCGCTCACAACTTGAAGCTCGGACTTCTTATTCATCTACCGCGCCCTTCTTCGCCAATGTCTCGCTCAACCTCGCAACCATCAACTTCTCCGATATTGTTCGTCGCTGACTCGTTCCATCCAGTCGACCGGTTTGCCGTTTTGCGCTTCTTGAATGGCGATGTGCGTCATCGCGGTCGTCGGCGTAGCGCCGTGCCAATGCTTCTCACCGGGCGCAAAACAAACCACATCGCCTGGCCGGATTTCCTCGATCGGGCCGCCCTCGCGCTGCGCCCATCCAAGGCCAGACGTGATGATCAACATCTGACCGAGTGGATGTGTATGCCAGGCGGTACGGGCACCCGGCTCGAACGTCACGCTTGCGCCACGAACACGCGCCGGTTCCGGTGCCTCAAACAGTGGATCAATTCGAACGGTACCCGTAAACCAATCAGCCGGCCCTTTGCTGGAACTTTGGGAACCACATCTTTTTATCTCCATCTTCGATCCCTTCTCTCAGCTCGATGATTCCACGCGCTTCTCGGCGGCGGCGAGCATTGCTTTGAAGCGGGGGTGCTCGCGAAGAGGATCCATGTCAGGGTCGATCTTGGCGTGATTGACAAGACCTGCGCCCATCTTTTCGAACGCCGGGCCGAGCATCTCCAAAGCCGCCTCCTTCTCGTTCAGATGGTTGGCCAGTGCGCACACGAAATTGTAACGCATCGTCAGGTTTTCGGGATCGATCAACAGGGCGCGAGCCATCCAATCTTTTGCCCGCTCGCCTTGACCCAACACGGCCAGGGCATCACTGCCGTGGCCCATAGCCGAGCCGTTGTTAGGATCGTGCGCCAAAACCTTTTCTGCACGGGCCAGCGTAATTTCGGCCGCCCGTCGAGCCGCCTCACGATTCCCGAGCGCAGTATAGCAAGTAATCAACATGCCGGCCGATCCGAAGTCCCCTTCCTCCAACGCCACCGCCTTTTCAAAGTAGGGAATGGACTCTTCGAGCCGTTGCTGTCGAAATCTCAGAAGAGCAGCACACTTGTTGACCTGATGAGATTCGGGATCGAGCCGAAGAGCGGTCTCGATTTCACGAGACGCTTCGTCGTGGCGTTTTTCTTCCGAGAATATCCTGGCTTTGACCGCGTGGGCTTCGGCCAAATCCGCGTTTAGTTCCAGCGCTCGTTCAGCCGCTGCCAGGCCCCCGTCTCCGCCTCCGCTCGAACTTGAGCGCAATAGCATTTCAGCCATGGCGATAAGGGCCCATGCCTCGGCGTAATTAGGGTCGATTTCCACCGCACGGCGGCACAAACGGATAATAGTTTCATTTCGTCGACCATCGCCCTCGAAACCGGTGGTGTAGCTCTCGCGCGCCATCAGATACAAATTGTAAGCATCGACATTCTCGGTCCCCCGCCGCGCGATCGCCTTTTTCTCTTCGGGTAAAAGTTTGACCTTGAGCGCATCGACGATCGCGCGCGAGATCTCATCCTGTAGCGCGAAAATGTCATTGAGGTCGCGGTCGTAACGTTCGGCCCAGACATGGCTGTCATTGGAGCCATCGATTAACTGCGCGGTAATACGCACGCGACCCGCGGCCTTGCGGACGCTTCCTTCCAAGACATGGCTGACGCGGAGTTGCGCTGCGACCTGCCGCACATCGACCGGTTTGTCCTTGAAGGTGAACGCCGTATTGCGCGAAATGATGTCCAGCGCCGAGACCTTGCTCAGATCGGTAATAATGTCTTCGGTGATCCCATCGCTGAAGTACTCTTGTTCACGGTCGCCACTCATGTTCGCAAACGGCAGGACGCAAATCGACGCTCTCTCTCGTGCTGTTTTGACGTTCTGGGCGGGTCGTGCCGGCGCCGGTGTAGGCTCGGAGCGCCGAGTCGGTTTTGGCTGGCGCAACTTCTCCGGCAAATCCGGATTACCCGCTCCATCTGTGTAAAGATTGAAAACGTGAACCTGGACGCCGTGCTTCACTTCCACCTCACCCAGATCATGCAGATGTGGCCGCCAACGCCCGTACTGCTGCAGATCCTCCGCCACACGCTTCGAGAGCAGGATGTGTCCGCTGTCGCCACAATCCATCACCCGTTGCGCGACGTTGATGCCGATTCCCGCAGCGTTAGTGCGATCATTGAGGTCCGTGACTGCACTCACCGGACCGCTGTGCACCCCCATGCGCACGAGCAGCTCGGGAAACCCCTTCAACTCCCGGCTGATTTCCAGCGCGCACTCGACCGGCTGCTCCGGGCTATTGTAGAAAATCAGGGCCATGCCATCCCCGGTTGGGATCTTGATTAATCGATCGACCCCCTCCGCCTTCTGGAACACGGCGGAGCTGCGAACTACCTGGTTGAGCTGATCAATCAGCGCCTGCTGTTCATCGGTGAGGCGTTTGGAATATCCCACGATGTCGAGAAAAAGAACATGGACGATCTCCAGCGTTACTTCCTTTTTGATCTCAGTCGGCATTGTGAGCTCCTATAATCGCAGGTAGTTGTCCAGAGATCAATTTACCCGCGCAAACGCCCGTTTCTCGCCGTTATCGACTATGCTGAGTCCCCGTTTCGTCTAAACCAGCTCTTTGAAGTACAGTCCTCAGCGCGCCGTGAATCCGCCGTCGATAATCAGACTGTGCCCTGTCACAAAAGACGCTCTTCCGGAACACAGCCACAGAACGGCCTCGGCGACTTCCTCGGGCCGACCGATACGCCCGATGGGATGCAAGGCGGAAAGATCGTCCTTTTTCATATTCAAGCCTACGACGAACCGGTCGACCATGTCCGTATCGATCACGGCGGGGTTGACGGCGTTGATGCGGATCCCCTGCGCGGAATACTCGAGAGCAGCAGTTTTCGTCAGTCCGATGACGGCGTGTTTCGAGGCAATGTAAATCGCTACGTTCGGGAACCCGACCACCCCCGCGACCGACGAGCAATTCACGATGGCGCCATCGCCACGCTCCAGCATCCGCGGGATCTCGTACTTCATGGAGAGCCACACGCCTTTGACATTGATGTCCATGATCGCGTCATAGTTGGCTTCGGTCTGCTCGACCAGCGGCGCGACATCGCCTTCGACACCGGCATTGTTGAAGGCCAAATCGAGTCGGCCGTATGTCTTCATCGCATGATCCACTAGCGCCTCAATCTCGGCCGCGACCAAGACGTCTGTTCGTTGGAAGCTGGCTGTTCCACCTGCATCACGGATCATCGAGACTGTCTCCTCGCCGCGCTGAACATTGCGATTACCGATGACGACCTGCGCACCTTCGCGAGCAAACGCGAGCGCCGTCGCGCGGCCGATTCCTGAACAAATCTGGCGAATTTTTCTTCCCTTCAAACTTCTACGAAGTCGCTTCTACTTCCGCTTGCCTAGCCGCCTGAGTAGCTTCTCGTTGCGCCGTAGCCCGCGAAGGCGGGACTTCTACCTTCTGCCCTCTGCCTTATCCTTCCGACAACCCCCAAACCGAAGGCGGGTTCCCCTCTGCTGTCATTCGCAAGATTGGTAGCGTATTACTCTCGATCGCCTCCGGAGGAGTGTGGACGAGAAGGAGCTGCGCAAAGACTGGAAGCCCCATCAGCATTACTGAAATGCGCACCACTGTGCCCGAGTGCGATTCAAGGCGAAACCATTTCATTGCGGCGCTGAATCGAACGCTCTTGAGATCGGCCCAGCGAATGTGACCACCGGAACCAAACAGCCGTCCGTAGCGCAAACCTTCCTCGGAAACCTCGTGCCGCGCGGCGAAATAATCACCCAGGATCGGCAGCGCAAGCAGAGCGAAACCCACAAAAACTGTGGTCGTTAACCATGTCGTGGTCGCATTAGCGAACACGTTCGAGATCACAGCGATGGCGGCAAAGAATAAAAAGCTAACGAGCCCGATGATGAGAGTGCTCGGCGGATGTTGCAATCGCCGGGCATAATCGGCAGCTCTGGGCTGTCGACGGCTCCGCGCCACCCAGCCCATAATAAGACTCATGATTATTGCCCAAAAGGTCCATTGCAGCCAGGAATCGCTCCGGGAAGCCATCGCCACCAGGACAGGAACATGCATGCAGTTGAATTAAGCAGTTTCTCGACCACTGGACTCCGATACCCGAATCTGCAGGATGAGAGCCGATTCTTTTTAGGAATCATGAACGAAGAAAAAAGTCAGGAAAGCTCAGCGTTGGGTGAAGTAATGGTCGCTCGGATCGAGATTGAGGAAATCGGTGTCGCCGCCAATGAAAAGGAAATGACCGACAGCGTGACAGCCTTGCCCGGAGTCCGCGAGGTCAAGATCGAGAAAGGTGCGATGCATGTGACCTACGATCCGCTGGCCACGACTGAGAAGAAGATCGAGCAAGCTGTGCGATCGAGTGGAAACACGGTGAAAACTGCGGCCGCCGACACCGAAACCCCACATCCCTGAAAAACCTCTCGCTACGCTTCGCTTCGCCGCGTTGAAACGTTGAAACGTTAAACCGTTAAATCGGTCTGATCGCCTCTGTCCTCTTTCTCTCCCTCTTAGCTCTTTGCTCCGTGCTAATCACATTCCTCCGTGCTCCATGCTCGCCGCCTGCCCGCGAAAACTTTCGGAGTAATCCTACAGCTCCGACGAAGGCGGAGCGGATCCGAGGCTTAAATGTCAAAAATTAAGACACGACCCCGCGCCGTTTCCTTCTAACTCGCTCTATTCCAGTGCTTCAAAAGAACGATGAAGGCCAGGTAATGGGTCACTAACAAAAGCGGCACCCAAAACGCTGGGATCCAGTAGGCCGGTCCCATTGCCACCGGTGCATTATGGATTGTCGCCAGAGTAATCGCCGTCACAAGGTCGAGCGTGCCGAAGATGTTGAAGAACCATACCGCCGGCTTGGCCAACGCAGAACCACGCAACACGATCGGAATTGCGACAAGAGCAATAATCGCTGTCAGCAGATCGCCGAAGGCCGCCGGATACGCAAACTCCGAGGATAAACCCGGATAAGTGGCACCGCGGGTTAGAAACATCATTCCCAAGTGTCGCATTGAATGCAAAAGGAGTACGGGAACAAGAATCTGATGCGGTCGTAGACGTGGAAGCAGAGGCAGCAAATAAAGGCGCGCCGCAACATAGAAGATCGCCGTGTTCGCGATGAGATTTAATGTCAGGATGCGGTCAAACAGTGCAGACATACCGCATTATGATCTAGTCGAGCAGGCAAGGGCGAGCCTGCTTTTACTTGCTAATTGATTCCTGATCTCTGACCTCTGTCCTCCGTTTTTTCAATCGGGAAACGCCAAGGAGCTGCGAAGTCGCACCTCTAAATTTAAGCTGAATTGCGCAACGTTTCAGAATGGGAAGCTCGAAGCAAGTCAGCGCTAGACGGAGCTCCTGTCAGACAGCTCTTTCGTGAATGTTTGTTGGACGTTATAGTGTCGCTTTTCTCCTACTTTCCTCTGGCGCCGGAATTCCGCTTAGTTACTGCTGGAAACTAATTGCCGACGAAGTCGGACAATGACGGGTCTCGGTGGTGGTGCTGGGTGTCAACCCGCTAGCGCGCAAGGTCCAGCATTCGTCGAGCGTCGAGCAGTAGCAGATCTCGACCGATACGCGTAAACGGTCCTTATTCATCTTCACCCAGAGCGGGTTCGATTTGTCAAAATTGAGCGGATTATTTTCGGGATCGCGCGGAGTGAGGGGGGTCATCGATTCACCCGCGGCGAATACATGACCACTCATATCGCTCTCCGAAAACAGATGCTCCCCAGGTCCCAGTATTCTCCCGAGTGCCTCCTTCCAATTCCTCACCGGCTGACCATCCACCTTTACAATGACATGCCGGATAATCGCCGGTCCGACCCCTTTGTTGGCCAGGGTAAAGTGAATGTCGGGCGCATTGCTGCTGTCGAATTCGAGGATGGGCCAGACCGCCGCGCGCACCTGCTGGCGCTGCACGTAAGCGGTATAAGCGGAAACGCACAAAGCACAGAGTCCGACAAGGGTCGCGATGACTGCGTCATATCGGCTGGCGCGACGCGTCTCCTGGTTGTTCGACACGAACCGACGCTAGTTCTTTCGAGATAATTTCCAAGCCGTTGTCATTTCGGCACGGTAGATTTCATTAGCCATGACTTAGCAACCGGAGGTCATTCGTGAATGTTTGTTGGACATTATAGTGTCGCGTTCGCAGTCAGGACGGGTAAAATTCCGCTCTGGGTTCTGTTCGTTGCCGTTCAGTTTCTCGATTATATCTGGGCAACCCTCGTGCTGCTCGGCATTGAGAAACTGCGTGTCATCAAAGGGTTCACGGCTGGCAGCATGCTCGACTCCTATTTTCACCCGTATTCACATAGCCTCATCGCCGCGGTTCTTTGGAGCGGCGCGGCTGGCCTGTGTTACAAATTACTTTGCCGTTGGCGCGGCTATGGCTACACAAAATCCGCGGCCCTGATCGTCGGCGTCGCGGTGTTCTCACATTGGATTCTCGATCTCATTGCGCATCCTCGCGATCTTCCGATTTACGATAACACTGCCAAAGTTGGTTTCGGTTTGTGGAACTATCGCGACCCGGAGTTTGCCTTGGAGATCGCGCTGCTTGCGTTGGGGATCGCGCTCTATCTGGCACGCAATGCAATCCCAGCAATTCGCAAGGGGGCCGTGATCGCTTTCGGAATCGCTCTCGTAGTTATCCAGATAGGCGACACTTACGTGCCTCGCACAGCTCTGAGCGATAAAGCAACCGCACTAGGTGTTTGGATTTTCTACACCCTTTTCGTTCTCATCGCATTATTCGTGGAAAGGATCGGCGCGGGGCCGCAAACTAACACGCCGGGCTCGTGATACTCAGACATGGAAACGCCGCTGACGCCACTCGAATTCGCTCGCCGGGCCC
>QHRJ01000369.1 GCA_003220075.1 Verrucomicrobiota bacterium | reverse complement strand
CGACAAAACATTCCCGTGGGCGAATCGTTAGAAGTAAGTGCGTGCGTCCATCTCGGCGCAGTCGATCCGGAACATGTCCGGGTCGAAGCTTATCACGGCGAAGCCGAAAACGGCGGGATTAAGAATCCAGCCATCACGATGCTGAACCAGGCCGGTCAGAACGGCGACGGCACTTATTTGTATCGCGGCTCAGTTCCGGCGAGCGAATCCGGCGCCTACGGTTTCAGTATGCGCGTCCTGCCCACTCATCCCCATTTGCAACAAGACCACGAGCTCCGCCTCATCACTTGGTCGTGATCCCTCTTGTCATCCTGAGCGAAGTCGAAGGATCTCTAACTATTTAACTCCTCGTCTTGTTCCTATTCGTATTTCGTATTCTGCTGATTGCTGATCGCCGATAGCTGCCCTCTGACCTCTGGCGTTCGGCGTTGATTGCTGTAGAGGCGCTTGTGCCAAGCCGCCTTTGCTTATGATTGATGTTTGCCGCGTGAGGCGGAGCCTTTTACGCGGATAACGCGGCGTTCGCGCGTCCGCTCCTTGCCCCTTGCTCCCAGCTCCGTGCCTCTGATACCATCGCTTCAAGTGCGCGGCCTTTATCGAAAAGAGCGAACTGACCAGGGGCGGCCTAGGGTCTGATCACCCAAGCTCGTTACCTCCTCCCGTCCCGACTGACTATGCGAGTCGTCCATTCACCGATCACTGATCACAATCTTCCCTTCGCTCCATGCTCCCTGCTCCATGCTTCGGCCCCAATAGCTGATAACTCGGCGCCGCGCCGTCAGTCGAGCGGGCTCCTCACTCCAATCCCGGGCTGATTCAACACGTGCGTGTAAATCATTGTCGTGCTCACATCCTTGTGCCCCAACAATTCCTGCACCGTCCGAATGTCATACCCATTCTCCAGGAGATGCGTTGCAAACGAGTGCCTCAGGGTGTGACAGCTTGCAGGTTTATTGATCCCGGACTCGCCCACCGCTCGTTTCACCGCCACCTGCAAAACGTTTTCGTCCACGTGATGACGCCGCAACACTCCGCTGCGCGGATCCGCCGCGATTCGTGACGATGGAAAAACGAATTGCCAGACCCAGGATCGCGCCGCGCTACGATACTTCCGCTCTAGTGCATCCGGGAGATAGACCTCGCCAAAGCCCTCGGCCAGGTCCTCCTCGTGTTGCATCTTTACCTTCGCCAAATGCCGCTCCAAAGCCGAAACCAGATTCACCGGCAGCATCGTCACCCGATCCTTCCCGCCCTTTCCATCGCGCACCGTGATTCGGGCATAGCCGAAATCGACATCCTTCACCCGCAGCCGCACACACTCCATCAGGCGCAGCCCGCTTCCGTAAAGCAGCCCTGCCATCAATCGCGGCGTCCCGTGCAAATGCGCGAACACTTTATGGACTTCGTCGGGTGTGAGCACCACTGGCAGACGCGCTGGCTTCTTCGCCCGCTCCACATCCTCCAACCATCCGATCTCTTCCTTTAAAACTTGCTTGTACAAAAACAGCAATGCACTTAACGCTTGATTCTGGGTTGATGCCGCCACGTGCCCGTCGCGGGCCAGATGGGTGAGAAACTCGCCTACCTCTGCCGCGCCCATTTCGCTCGGATGCCGCATCCGATGAAATCGGATAAAGCGTTCAATCCAATCGCAATACGTCCGTTCCGTTCGTAAGCTGTAATGCTTAACCCGGATCACATCCCGAACCCGTTCCAAGAGCTTTTTAGGCTTGTCTGCGGCTGGTACTCGTTAGATGCTATGGCGCATACAATTGAAGTGGACGTGAAGGTCGCAAGCGACAGACGGGCCACTCACAGGCGGCGAATCTTTCACGCGTTCGCAGTCATACTTCTTTTGAATGCAGCCAGTGCCAGTTTCTTATTAGCCGAAAATGAAGCCACGCGGACCCAAATTGTTCTCCTAGGCACCGGAACTCCGTTGCCGGACCCAGAGCGCTCGGGTCCGTGCACAGCGATTGTGACTAACGGTAATGCCTACCTGATCGACTTCGGGCCGGGAGTCGTGAGGCGCGCGGCCGCAGCACGTAACAAAGGCGTCAAAGCTCTGGAACCAACCAATCTGAAGATCGCCTTCCTCACACATCTGCATGCTGATCACACACTCGGGTTCGCTGATTTGATTCTTACGCCATGGATTATGGGACGGCGCGAACCACTTGAGGTCTATGGTCCCGTGGGAACCAGAGCGATGGCGGACCATCTCCTGAAGGCGTACGAAACGGATATAAAGACCCGAACTGAAGGATTAGAGCATTCGAATACGACCGGTTACAAGGTGAACGTGCATGAGATCAAACCCGGGATAGTCTATAAGGACGGGAATATAACAGTGAAGGCGTTCCCGGTAATTCACGGTCAGTTAGAAGCATTTGGATACCGATTCGAGATGCCGGATCGGGTGGTTGTCATCTCAGGTGATACGGCTCCATCGCCTGAGGTTCTTGAAAAGAGCCGCGGTTGCGATGTGCTAATTCACGAGGTGTATACCCAAGCATCCTT
>QHRJ01000108.1 GCA_003220075.1 Verrucomicrobiota bacterium | reverse complement strand
GGTTATTCAAACTACGGTCGCTACATTGTGATCGAGCACGACTGGGATGGCTCGCCTTACTACAGTCTTTACGGTCATCTCAGCGAGATCGCGGTGAGCGTTGGTCAAAGGGTGAATCGCGGCGAGCGCATCGCACGCGTGGGTTACACGGGCGAAGGATTGAATCAGGCGCGGGCCCACGTCCATCTCGAGCTCAACCTGATGTTCAATCGCGATTTCGAATCGTGGCACGATCGCAACTTTCGCGATCCAAACCACAATGGCATTTACAATGGGATTAATCTGGCCGGGCTTGACATCGCGCGGTTTTTTCTCGAGCACGAAAAGCGACCCGATCTTAGCGTCCCGCAATTTCTGGCCGAGGAAGAAACGTTTTACAAAGTGACCGTGCCTGACTCGCCCCACTTCGATTTGCGGAAATTCTATCCGTGGATGGTGAAAAACGTCTCGGCCAATGCAAAATCCTGGGAAATAAGTTTTGCGCGCTCAGGAGTACCGCTGGAGATCGAAGCGCGCAGCGAACCGGTCTTGCAACCGACGCTGACCTATGCCAAAAAATCGGCGATCGATTGTGCTTACCTCACCCGTGGGGAGCTGGCCGGTCGCGGCGATCATGCCCATCTAACGGAAAATGGGATGCGCCTGATGCGGTTGCTGATCTGGCCGGAGTAGCGACGGGGACGCCAGCCCGGTCGTCCCGAGCGCAGTCGAGGGATCCCCGATGAAGTTAGCTTAAAGCTTTCGCCGCGGGATCTCTCGACTTACGCTCCGAATGACCGCTAACAAGACGTAGGCTTGTGTTGCGCCAGCGCGACGGAGTGCGGAATCGCACCCTCAACAAAACCGAGACATTCCACGGCTCCACTTGGTTTGCCTGGCAACGCGATCACGAGCGAGCCGTCGACGATGGCTGCGAGGCTACGCGAGAGAATCGCGTTTGGCGTGATCTTCATTGATTCGGCCCGCATTACTTCGCCGAAGCCTGGTATCTCCACGCGCATAATCTCGCGAATCGCTTCCGGCGTCACGTCGCGCTCGGCAACTCCAGTGCCGCCAGTCGTCAGGATCAAGCCGCATCCTTGGGCCGAAAAACTACGGACCGTTTCCTGAATTCGCTTTTTGTCATCCGGAATGATCGCCTCGGCGAGGACGTCCCAGCCGCATTTTTCCGCGGCCGCTTTCACCGCGGGGCCGCCAAGGTCCTGGTACTGTCCGCCACTGGCGCGATCGGAGATGGTGATGATGCCGGCGACAATTTGCATTTCTTTTCTCGTCATTCCGGGCGAAGTCGAGGAATCCCGCGGCGGAACCGTTTCATCGGAATCCCTCGACTTTGCTCGGGATGACCGATCATACGAGACGCTTCTCTTTTTTCACCAACCGCACGCCGGAAATCTCCATCTCTTTGTCGATGGCTTTGCACATGTCGTAAATCGTCAGCAGAGCGATCGCGACGCCGGCGAGTGCTTCCATTTCGACACCGGTTTGCGCGGTGGTGCATGCCGTGCAGGTTGCGCAGACCACGCCGTTCTTCATTTCGAAATCGATTTCGACGTTGCTCAGTGGCAGGGGATGACATAGCGGAATCAATTCCGCGGCCCGCTTGGCTGCTTGAATTCCCGCGATTTGCGCCGTTGCAAAAACATTCCCCTTCCCGATCCGATTACGCGAGATTGCGTTGGCAGTCGCGCGCTTGATTTTTATTTTCCCGGTCGCGATCGCAGTGCGAAAACTATGTGGTTTCTCTGAAACATCCACCATCCGCACCCGCCCGTCGGAGTCGATGTGACTGAGGCGCTTCACGCTTTTATCACTCCACTACTCCCGCCTTCACTAAGGTTACGGCGCGGCAGGCCAACACTCCATTACTCCACCCAATCTTCATCCGCCGATCGCGATCATCTTCCGATTCGGTTGATAGTTCTCCCGAAAATCGTGCTGCTGCGGTTTTCGGTCGACTACTTCAAGGAAAAATTGCCGTAGCTCCTCAGCGCTCGCGCCGGCGCGCAGAGGTTTCATGATGTCGAACTCCAGATAACTGCCAAGACATGGTCGAAGTTTACCATCGCAGGTCAGGCGAAGTTTGTTACAGCTCTCACAAAAATGCAGATTGGTCATCGCGCCGATAAATCCGATGCGTTGGGTGCGTCCCGGAATTTGATAGTAAGTGGCGGGGCCGTTGGTGTGGAAAGTTGGTTCGGGGACCAGGTTGCCGTAATGCGCCTCAATTACGCGTTTCGCTTCCGCCACGGGTAGAAAATTTCCCTCAGTTAATACTTCGGTCGTGCTCACTGGCATCATTTCAATGAAGCGCAGAATCAAACTCCGCGATGCGGCAAAATCGATCAGTGGAATGAATTGGTCTTCATTGCGGCCGCGCATCAGCACCGTGTTCAGTTTTATTTGATCGAAACCCTCCGCCACGGCAGCGTCGATTCCCTGTAACACCAAAGGAAAAAAATCGCGCCCAGTGATCTGGGCATACACGCTTCGATCCAAGGTATCCAATGAGACGTTGAGCGAGCGGACACCCGCAACACGTAAAGCGGACGCGATCGTTTGGTTGGGTGTAATTTCCCGCGCCAGCAGCGTTCCATTCGTCGAAACTCCGACATCGCGAACGCCGGGAATTTTCGGAACTTCCTGAATGAAATCGACAATGCCGCGTCGCGTCAGAGGTTCACCACCGGTGATGCGAACTTTGGTGACGCCGAGCCCGGCGGCGATGCGGATGAGACGCAGCGTTTCCTCGTAAGACAAAATTTCTGCGCGCGGCAACCATTCCTGCAACTCCTGCGGCATGCAGTAGGCGCAGCGTTCGTTGCAACGGTCGGTGACCGAAACGCGCAGATAGGAAATGCGATGGCCAAAGCGATCTTCCATGAGGCACAACGTTACGATTGCGCTGGTGTTGAATCAAGGAATGGGCACGATTGACTCATTATGGTGTCCTCGTATGATTTTTATATGATTAAGCGCCGACTTTTCTCCTGGGCGTTGCTGACCGTTGCTGGAGCCGGCGCGTTTCTCTTTACCGGATGCTCCACTACCGAATCGCGCATCTCCGAGCATCGCGATCTCTACGCCAGCCTGCCGCCTCGCCAGCAACAGCTCGTCGCTCAAGGCCAGATCGCACCGGGTATGTCGCAGAATGCGGTTTGGCTAGCCTGGGGTTCTCCGGGGCAAAAAGTTAACGGTTTCGCACGCGGCCATGCCACCGAAACCTGGGTCTATTTCGGTTACGCTAACGCCTATCCCTATGGCTATGGCTACGGCTACGGACGTTTTGGTTATGGTTATCCGGGATTCTATGGCGGCGGCGTTGGTGTCTTTCGCACACATCATGGTCACCGCTTCGTCGTTTTTGGCGATCCTTTCTACGACCCATTTTACTTTTCTTACATCCCGCCAACCGTGCAGTATCCAGATAAGACAGTGACCTTCGTGAATGGTCGCGTGGTCGCGTTCCAACATCTGGTCACGCCCTATCGTTACTGACCGCGGCTCAGTTCGGCCATTGCGCCGTTTGAATCGGAACGCACATTAACCTGCAATGGCGTTTCGGTCCTTCCAGGATTTTCTCGAGCAGATCGAGCGAGCGAGCGAACTGCAACGCGTGAGCGAACCGGTCGATACCGACCTGGTGATCGCGGAATGGGCAAATCGCGAGATGAAATCGCCCGGCGGCGGAAAAGCGTTGCTGTTTGAGAAGCCGATCATAGATGGAAAGACATCGGCCTTTCCTGTTGCCATTAACACGATGGGCTCGCGCAAGCGTATCGCCATGGCACTCGGGGTGAATGACGTCGCCGATCTCGCCCAGGAAATTCAGCTGATCTTAAAGGCGAAGCCGCCGACGGATTTGCGTGAAGGTTTCGCCCTCTTGAAACAAGGGATTCATTTACTCCATGCGCGGCCGAAGAGCGTGAGAGAGGGCGTGTGCCAGGAGGTAGTCCACATATTGGATTCAAATCAACCATCAAACTACGCCGGTCCGGCTCGGACCAAATATCAAACATCACTTCTCGATCTTCCCATCCTAAAGTGCTGGCCGAAGGACGGCGGACGTTTCATCACTTTTCCCAACGTGCATACACGCGATCCCGAAAGCGGTGCTCGCAATGTCGGGATGTATCGGATGCAAATTTTCGATGAGCGCACGACGGCAATGCACTGGCAGGTGCACAAGGTCGGCGCTCGTCACGGCAAGGTTTACTATCAACGGGGCGAGCGCATGCCGGTCGCGGTCACGCTCGGGGGCGATCCCGCGCTCACTTTTGCTGCAACCGCGCCGTTACCCGACGGACTCGATGAAATTTTGTTTGCTGGATTTTTGCGCAAGAAATCGGTGGAGCTGGTGAAATGTAAAACCATCGACGTGGAAGTCCCCGCCGATGCCGATTTCGTTTTGGAAGGCTTTGTCCAACCCGGCGAAATGCGACCGGAGGGGCCGTTTGGCGATCACACCGGTTTCTATACCGCGGTTGAGGATTATCCGGTCTTTCATCTGACCGCGATCACGCACCGGCGTGACGCCATTTATCCGACAACCATCGTCGGCCCGCCGCCAATGGAAGATTTTTACATGGGCGACGCGACGGTGCGGATTTTTCTGCCCGTGTTCAAAATGAATTTTCCCGAGCTGGTGGATATGACCCTGCCGCCGGAGGGCGTTTTCCACAATCTAGTTTTCGTTAGCATTCGGAAGCAGTATCCCTATCAGGCGTTCAAGGTAATGCACGGGTTGTGGGGAATGGGGCAGATGATGTTTTCCAAATATATCGTGGTGGCGGATGAAGATTGCGACGTGCACAACACCAGCGAAGTGCTCTTCCGTTTATGTGCCAACACTGACCCCGTGCGTGATAGCACCATCATCCGCAATCCGAGCGATTCACTCGATCACGCGCCGACCGAGCAGAACATTGGATCGCATATGGGCATTGATGCCACGCGCAAATTGCCGGGCGAAAATTATCATCGGCCTTGGCCGGAGCTACTCAAGATGGATGAGCGTGTGCAGAGGATCGTTGATTCGCTGCGGAAGAATTGAGAGCCGTTTGGTAGGGCGAGACTCGGCGAATATGTCAGGGCGTCTCACCGCAGCCACCCAAGGGCGATTGAGGTTCAATCCGCTTACGACGCTAATGATTATTAGTAACCGCCGTAGGGACGACGGAAAAGTTGCCCCGTATCAATATCGCGGGTCAGCCCGCCCGGCGGCACACCGCTCAGGTCGTAGCGGCGCCCGGTATATGGACTACGGAAAACTCCAGGAGTGTTGGTGTAGCGCGCCAGCGGCCAGCCTCCTGGTGGCACGGGCCCATAAGCGCGCGCCCGGTCTTCCTGGATGGAATGTCCAATTAACGCTCCTGTTGCAGCACCGGCCGCTGCTCCGATGGCGGCGCCTCGCACATGCCCGGTGGCAGCGCCGCCGATGATGGCACCAGCGGCCGCGCCGTAGCCAGCGCCTGCTCCGGTCGGAGTGTCACAGGAACTGAGAATGAAAGAACTCAGCGCAATGCCTGAAACAACGGCGAACAAATTTCGTTTCATAAGTGATTTTCGTTGACGAATTGAACCCCGGAAGTGACGGAAAGTTTTCGACGGTGATATTCGAAAACTCCGCTGGTTTCCGTCGGCCAATTCAAATGACGACCGAGCTATGGCCTGACAAAGACCTTATTAACATGCGTATCGACAACAAGACCCCCGTGGGGGACGCTCGAGCAGTCAAAGGCCGTCCGGGGCGGATAGGGACTGTTGACAACGCCATCAGCGTTATGGGGATCTCTTTCGCCCATCGGATATTTCCCCTTCGGCGCCGGATACTTTTTGGCGGCTTCTTGCGGAGTGATCGGCGTTGCGACAGCGGCGCCACCCGCGCCTTGTTTAGAAACCTGGCTTGAGTTAGGTCCCTTCGGGTTTTGCTGCTGATAACTCGTTCCTTCCTTCATCTGAGCCACCGCCGTATTGGATACGATAAACGCAAGGCAACTCACCGCCACGGCAGATACAACTGCAATCAATCTCGTTTTCATATTCATAATATTCATATTCATTGATAGGTTTTGGTTTAAGAAAGTTAGACGGATACCTGGCGCGGTAAATTCAAAAAACACTTGAGGAACTGCGCCGTCACTCGCCCTGACTTCTCCAACTTACTCAAGCGATAACCTTTTTCGAAAACGCGGAAGTTGTCCAGCTTCATTCGTCGAAGGAGCGCCTGATAAATCGAACGCATGATTTCAGCCGGAAGCATAGAACGGTGATCCTCGGGCGGAAGCAGTCTGGAGGCGTCTGCGAAAAACTTTTCAGCTCGCGCCGCCTCAAAATTCATTAATTGAACGAATCGCGAATCGGCCAGGTGGTTGCGCAAATCCTCTTCGGGGTAATGAAATCGCGCCAAATCCTGCGCCGGCAGGTAAATACGATCGGCTTTCAGATCCGCCGCCACATCGCGAATGATGTTGGTCATTTGCAGCGCTAGACCGAGCGCGATGGCGTAATCGCGGCACTGTGGATTTTTGTAACCAAAAATTTCGATGCTAACCAAGCCAACCGCGCTGGCGACGCGATGGCAATAAACGCGCAGTTCGTCCCAGGTCGCATAACGTCGAATATCGACGTCCATCTCTACGCCGGTAATGATTTCCTCCAACATCTCCGGCGTAATTGGGTAGGTTGAGAGCAACTGGCGGACCGGCTTGGCCAGTGCTGGTTCATTGGCAAATTCGCCGCGCAATGATTGGCGCCACATCGCCAGCTCGCGCCGTTTCGTCTCCTGTTCACGCCGGTCATCGTCCGCGATATCGTCGATGACGCGGCAAAAAGCATAAAAGGTTGTGATGTCGCGCCGGCGTGCGCCGCTCATCGCAATAAAAGCAAAGGCCAGATTGGATTTGCTCGCACGGGTAATCTCGATGGCGGCATCGCTGGTTTTCATTCCTTTAATAACGAATCCAGTTTTCCTGTGCGATTCGACCGCTTTCGCATTGGCGGAAGAGAACAACCCAGGAAGCGAGGAGCCAGCCGGTGACCAAGGCACGCAAAAAAACGAAAATCGATTTCCACACCATCATGGCTGCAGCCCGGTCGGCGATGGCGCTGCGCACCATGGCATCGACCACCAGAATCGAGAAAAAGTTGAGTCCACAGATCAAACAAAACCACGCCAGGCGCCGGAAATCGCGTCTGAGCAATTGGCGGTGGGCCCGAAAGGCTTCACGCAAAGTTTCGTTGTGAAGGACGAGGGAAATTTGCACCGAACAAAAGGCGAGAATAAACCCGCTCATGAAAACGCGTTGGAGCGGGAGATAGTCCAGCACGTTCGGCACGTTAATAAAATAAGCGAGGAGCATTGGCAGCCGCAGCACCAGCATGCTGACGACGACAACAATACCGGCCCATTCCAAGACGTAACTGAATCTGCGCATGGCAAAGGCAAAAAGAGGGCCTTCGCGAAAACTCAACCCTTTGATCCAGGCCAGACAGACCGTGATAAGGTAAACTTGAATATAAACTCCGGCCAGGTATTCGAAGATGAACGAGAGCGCATCGATGGAGGCGGAGATTTTCAAAAGATGCGCGGTAGAGACTTCATTGTTCCAATTCGACAGCCGCCAATAGACGAGCGGCTTCAGGAGCGCCGCCAGGGTGCTGACGAGGAAAACGAAGTAGATCGGAATGCTCCACCAACGGTAAAGTTTGAATAAGGCGCGCCAGAAAGTGCGATGCAATTCCCGCCAATTAACGAGAAATAGGATAGCGGCGAGAGCGGAAAGCGGATAAGTGGTAGTAGCATTATCGAAAATGCCGGCCACACTTTCAACGGTCGGGAGCGGGACTTCACGCCAGACGTCCGAAAGCGGTGACCAATTCCAGTTAGCAATAGAAATGATTTCCGCGAAATCGATTTCGGAGGGCCGCGGAACTGAACTAAAGGTAACGAATTGAAAAACAAAGTAGGCAAAGCCGAGAAGGGCGAAAGTAAGCCAAATACGTTCGTAGCGCGCGATGCAGCGAAATCCATCGCGCAACGCCAGCCTGACTGGATTGGCCAGCATGACCAGAAGGTAGCCAGCGAGCAAGCCAAGGAGCGGGTAGACGCGCGACGGAGCGAGGAACTGAAGGAATAGAGTAA
This sequence comes from Verrucomicrobiota bacterium, assembly GCA_003220075.1. GTDB lineage: Bacteria > Verrucomicrobiota > Verrucomicrobiia > Chthoniobacterales > UBA10450 > AV69. The sequence goes on along the minus strand of QHRJ01000108.1, from coordinate 1,225 downwards.
TGGGCCAGCGAGCAAACCAAGGAGCGGGTAGACGCGCGGCATATTTTGTATCATTTCAGCGAATCACCGACACGAGGTGTGAATAGCGATCAGTGAATAGTGAATGGGACGTGGCTGAGAGCTTACCACTCACTAGTCACCGATCACTATTCACTTCAACGAATCAATCCCCAATGCTGGTTGAACGGCCAGTAAACCCACAGCCCACGTCCAACCAGATTCTCCTCCGGTACCGGTCCCCAATAGCGGCTGTCGTAGCTGAAATAACTGTTGTCGCCCATGGCAAAGTAACTGTGAAGGGGAACAGTGAAACTTTGAGTAGGCTTGGCCAGATATTGGCGGCCCAGGGTATAGCCGCGATAGGGCGGTTTCGCCTGCATCACTCGCTGAAACCCGAATCGCTGCGGCGGCTCGCCATTCACATAAAGCAAAGGCGGGCTGATTCGAAGAGTGTCCCCCGGCAAACCAACCAGGCGCTTGATAAAATAAGGTGCGCCCGTCTGCGGATCCTCCGGGATCATCGGGATGTGCTTGGTTCGGAAAACAAAAACGTCACCCCGGTGTGATTTCGTGAAATTATAACTGAACTTATCCACGAATACCTGATCACCAGTATCGATTGCGCCACGCGCTATAATTTGTCCACGCTGGTAACGAGCACCCGGTGTCACCTGAAAATCGTGCGCCAAGGTAGCTTCCGGAGCGTAGACCCGATGCGTCCCGCGATCGGTTACAATTCGCGACCAAGTGAAGAAGAAAAGGTACTTTTGCTCCACGATTTCCCGGACACTTTCTTCTTCCGGCGCAACCACGTTGATATAGTTGCGCCCGAGAATGAAGAATTCGGCGATCTGCCGCAAAATATTGGGAGCCGGCTCGGTGCGGGGATGGCCGACGATCCCATTAAGGGTTGGCTGCATTGAACCGGTTGGAATCTTGAACGGCTGGATGAAGTAGGAACGCACGCCGACCGCCACCACAATTGCCACCAGGATGACTTCGCAGTTTTCCCTCCACCCGGCTTCGCGATGTGAGGGAGAATGCTCCGCTACCAGCGCGTCCAGACGCTCGGAATTTTCCCGCACCCCCGGCAGATCTCGTTCTTTGATGGAGCGCTCGAGGGCCTCGATTTGATGGCGAATATCAGCTAAGGCAGTCTCGCTCAGGACGTCGCACCGGTAGCGTATCAGTTTCTCCGCATGGCGAATAAGCAGCCGGGCATGTT
>QHRJ01000107.1 GCA_003220075.1 Verrucomicrobiota bacterium | reverse complement strand
GGTGCTTCCGGACAATTTTCCCGCGCTGCCTCGAGCAAATTCAGGGTGCCGTTGGCGTTGACGGTGAAATCAGTCTGCGGTTCTCGCGCTGCCCAATCGTGTGATGGTTGCGCCGCGGTGTGCACCACAGCGCGAATGGTGCCGCGATGTTTGGCAAAGAGCGCTGTGATCGATTTGGCATCGCGAATGTCGAGTTCGTGATGCTCATATCCGCCCAGGGTTTTCACCAACTCGTCACGCGTTGATTTGGTTGAAGCTTCCGCTCCAAAAAACTGCGCCCGCATGTCATTATCGATGCCGACGACGCGCAGCCCTCCCTGCGCGAACCGTTTCGCCGTCTCCGAACCGATCAGGCCGGACGAACCGGTGACAATGATTGTCTGCATTCAGGCCGAGTCTAGAAGCGGTTGTAAAACTCGGAAACCCTCACCCCAATGGGAGAGGTGGTTCCTTCTCCCGGGGGGAGAAGGTTAGGATGAGAGCATTCTACGAGAATTTGCATCGCCAATTTCAGTTTTGAAACCGCTTGTAGAAGTAGATCACGATTTCTGTTCGATAATCCACGTTACTCTTTTCGCGTTCTGGTCCACGCGTGCGGCCGGAAGAGCGGGGTCCCCAGAAAAAACTCGCTCAATCAATTTCGGATCTTTGTTCGCGCCGATAAGGAAACAAACCGTCCGGGCCGCAAAAATTAATGGGAAGGTGAACGTTAGTCGCCACGAATTCAATTTGGGAACGTAATTGGCCACGACGCGCCGCTCCGTTTCCGAGAGCGCCTCAGTTCCCGGAAAAAGTGACGCGGTGTGTCCATCATCACCCAGCCCAAGTAAAATCAAATCGTGTTCGTAAATTCGCCCCTTAGCGGCCAACGCATCCAGTTGCGTTTGATATTCCTTTGCGGCCAGAATGGGCTCGATCTCGCCGCGCATTCGCAGGATCGATGAATCCGGCACTGATGCCGGCTGAAACAGCGCTTCGTTTGCCATTCGGAAATTGCTCTCGTCATTTTCTGGTGGCACGCAGCGTTCGTCGCTAAAAGTAAAAAGAAATCTTTCCCACGGTAAATCGCGCTTTGCCATTTCCGCATAAACCGAGCGCGGCGTATTCCCGCCTGAGAGCGCGATCCGAAATTCGTTGCGCTGGTCGAATGACTCGCGTGCGTTTTTTAGAATGAAATTCGCGGCGTCACTGGCGAACCTCTTTGTATGAAGAACTTCGCGGGCCATCAAATCGCGCAATGCGAAAGACCGCGCTTTTCCAGGTAACGCTGATGATATTCCTCGGCACGGAAAAATTTTGGCGCCGGTTCGATTTGCGTGACAATCTCGCGCTTGAATCGCCCGCTCTTTGTTAGCGCATTCTTGGATTCTTCCGCCGCGGTTTTTTGCTCCGGCAAATGATAAAAAATGACCGAGCGATACTGTGTGCCAACGTCGGGCCCCTGCCGGTTCAGCGTTGTCGGATTATGATTTGCCCAGAAAACGTCGAGCAACTCGCGATAGGAGATTTTCGCCGGATCAAATTCCACCTGTACGACCTCGGCATGGCCGGTTTCATCCGTGCAAACGTCGTCGTAAGTCGGATTCTCCTTCGTGCCACCGGCGTAGCCGACCGCGGTGTCGGTCACCCCCTTTAATTTACGAAAGGTTTCTTCCACTCCCCAAAAACAGCCGGCTCCAAACGTCGCTTTCTCCGTTGCCATAAACCAACGATGAAACGGGTGGGTCCGTCGCGCAAGATGCAGTTACCAAGGTGCAATCACATTGCTTAGCAATTGTAGGGCAAGCGCTCCCGCTTGCCTTGGGAACTTAGCGCGGCAGGCAGGAATGCCTGCCCTACAAATTTTGACCCACCACGCGCTGGTCTCGAGACCAGCGTTTGTTTGAGCCGGCGATCTGGAAATCCACTTCTTGTTTGTCGTGCGAAATTCCTCCAGACATATTGACCGGCGCGGCGGCTTGCGCTTGCTTCTGCGACCGCGCAACTGGAACATCTCGTCCAATGCAATCGGCCGCCACTATCGATCGTTTTCGTTCACCGATCGCCATCCGCGCCCTCAACCGATTTGGCGCGATGCTTAATGGCAAAGTCAGCCGGCGCATTCCGCCCGAGGAGCTGATCGAGACGGCGAAGCGCCGCGCCAACCTCGACGATTTCGGCGACGGTGATTTTCACGAACCACTTGGCCGCTTGCTTGAGTCGTGCTGGCGCGATGCGCACTTGAATGTGATCGGAAACATCGCGCTGCGTTCTGATGTCCTCCGCATTCTGCGCAACCGGCTCTTGCTGCAACGCGACCGGGATCTGCATCCTGAAATCGCACAGCACCAAATCCGCGCCCCTCTTTTTGTGGTGGGATTGCCGCGGACTGGCACAACGTTTTTGCACTCACTGCTCTCCGTCGATCCGGCGAATCGCGCGCCGCTGACCTGGGAAGTAATGGAACCTTCACCGCCGACGAACGCGGAGCAGCAACGGCGTATCCGGCGCGTTTCGCAAAATCTTGCTTGTCTCGAATGGATGGCACCAAACTTTCGGCAACTCCATCCGGTCGGTGCACAATTGCCGCAGGAATGCGTCAGTCTGATGAGCCCAAGTTTTTTGAGCGATCAATTCGACACCATGTACAATGTGCCGGGCTATCGAGAATGGTTTTTGCAGCAAGATCTGCAGCCGGCCTACGAATTTCACCGGCGCTTTCTCCAACATTTGCAGGAGCGAGAAAATGGGCGCCGTTGGATCCTAAAAGCGCCTACCCACATGTTTGCGCTACCGACGTTGCTCGTGACCTATCCAGACGCGGTTTTCTTGCAAACGCACCGCGCTCCGCTCGAAGCCATCACTTCTGTCTCCAGTCTAATTACGATTTTGCGACGCGTGTTTAGCGATGCGGTCGATCCAGTTGAAATCGGCACGGAAGCGATGCGTTATTGGTCTAAGACGCTTACAAAATTCATCGGCGAACGAGATCGCCTCACGCCGGAACGCATCTTCGATCTCTCCTACGTCGAGCTCCGACGCGATCCAATCAGCGCGGTTCGTCGCGTTTACAAACATTTCAGCTGGTTACTGTCGCCTCGAGCGGAAAACCGGATGAGCGAGGTCCTGGCAAAACAACCGCGCGACGTGCATGGTTTTCATCGTTACGAAGCGGCGCAATTTGGATTACATCCCGAACACGAAGAGGAATTTTTTGCAGACTACTGCGAGCGCTTTTCGGTCGGCTCACGAGTGTCGGCGCGGCCCATTCCGCTAACTTCAGCGCTGCACTAATCGCGATTTGCTCGGGATCGGGTCGCCTGAGAGCAGCTCCAAATCTTCAAGATAAAGAAGCTCGCACGCGCCGTTACCCGAATCGGTGCGGCTCAACGAACTGCGCCACGTCCCGATCTGCGGGCCGGTTGCCTGGACCAATTGGCCACTGAGATGAACGAGCGCTCCAGAACGCAAAGATTTGCAGCGCGCCGCCAACTTCTGCGTCGACGGAATGATGTGAATGTTAGTGGCGTGATTGACAATTTGTTCTACCGCGATTGGAGGCGGCATTTTGTATTCGTACCAAAAGAAGCGCATGCTTTGGCTCACGTGCAAATGATCCAGCACCTGTTGATCGGACATTGGGCCCCACCCGACCGCCAGATCGATCGGCACCAGTGATGCTCCCCGATCGTATCGGTAGATTTTGGAGTGCAATAGCCGTGCATCGACCGCGAAGCGCGCCAGTGGTTTCAAATGGAAATCACCGAAATCGAATTCCGGCTCGTTGCTGGGCAAATTGACTTGCATCGGATCCGACGCAATCAGCACGCCTGGCGGATAAGTAATCGGCCCGTGCAAATGCCAGTGGGCAAACCAGATTCCGGCGACGGCCATCAGAAAAAGCGTCTTTTTCACAAACTCCTATAATTTCCAGAAGCAGCTTTGGTGCTGGCCACGCCGTCATCCCCGAGCGAAAACGTCCGTCCGGCTCGGACCGAGGGATCCCGCCGCGTCAGCTTTACGGTAACTTCCACGGGATTCCTCGACTAACGCTCGGAATGACATCCTATTGTAGCAAATGACATTCGAAACTAGCCGAGTAATTCCACCCGATCACCCCAGCCTTGCCGGTCATTTTCCAGATGCCCCAATCGTGCCCGGCGTCGTGGTTCTGGATGAAGTCGTCGCCGCTTTGGCCGAGTGGCGCCAAGATTCGCAGCTCACCGGCATACCTTCGGTTAAGTTCATCGGGCCGATCAAACCCGGGCAATCATTTGTCATCGGTTTTGATTCGACAAATACTGCCGAAAATCAGATCGATTTTTGCTGCCGATTGGACGGGCGCATGGTAGTGGAAGGTCGTCTTGAGATCAGTTGCGGCGCCTGTATTTAATCTTCACCCTCGTGATCCGCGTCTGGCGCGATGGCTCGAAGATTATCCGCCGTCGTTATTCAGCGAAAGCCTTTATCAAAGCATCGAGTTGATGGAGCGCTATAGTATCGATCTTGCGATCGATCTGCTCGGCGGCTTGAATGTTCTGGAGCAACTCGATCAATCGCGATCGGCCCGCGAACTCTGTGATACTCTTTCGTTCCCAAGGCGGTTTCGGTCCACCTTGGGTTGGCTTTTAGAGCGTCTGGTTGAAACCGGTTGCATCGAGGTAGAAACGAAAAACGCGGAACGTTCTTACCGTTTGGTTAGTTCTCCGTGGAAACCGCAATGTGCCGAGCTGCGCGCGATTGCTCTTGAGATTGACGGCGCTAATGCGTCGACTCTGGACCTGCTCGATTATGCCGCGAGCCTTTACCCACTCGTCGCCGCCGGAAAACAAAACGGCGAACAAGGGCTGTTCCTACCGCAAGGAATAACCTTATGGTTAAACTACTTTCACAATAACAATTTAACTTACGCGGTAAATAACTGGCTCGGTGCAGTAGTAGCCACTAACTATCTGACTACTCGATCCGGGCTTCGAATTCTGGAAATAGGCGCAGGCGCCGGCAGTGCCAGCGAGATCCTGCTTCGCTACTTAGGTGAACGCGGCCTTCTTTCCCGCCTCGAACGCTATCTGATTACAGAGCCGAATGCGTTTTTCCGGCGCCGTGGCCAACGTCAACTATCGCAGCAATATCCCAATCTGCCGCTGGAATGGGGCACGCTCGACATGAATCTACCATGGGAAACTCAAGGGATTGCTCGCGGCGAGTTCGACCTCGTTTATGGCGTCAACGTGCTGCATGTCGC
>QHRJ01000106.1 GCA_003220075.1 Verrucomicrobiota bacterium | reverse complement strand
CTCAACGAGTTTCTGAAGAACTATCGCATCGATCAGGATCAAGCAGGGAAACTACAGGAGCAGGACGCAACGATCGCACAACTGAAGACCTCGATTCGACAACAGCAGAAGCAAATTGAAGCTCTAACAGCGGGTTTGCAAAAGGTCAGCGAGCAAATTGAGCTGAGCCGATCAACGCCCCAACTCGCAGGTAATACTCGCTAAACTGGTCATGCTGGCCCCGCATTGGTCCCGTTTGTGACAACCGCGTTGGGACCGTTAGTTGTATTGTTAAGCTGCGCGCTTGCGAAATTAGCGGCTGCCAATATCAGAGCGAGGGTGATCGCAATCGAGGTCGGGAGGGGACTTAGTAAACGCATGAAGAGCTCTTTCTATTCTCCCGGCGTTTATTATGCACCCGCAAACAAAGAAGGGGAGGAGTTACCGAGAGATAACAGCCCATGCCCCGGTTCAGAGTTCTTGTGAAGCCAGATTTTGATCGGGAACAATCACAAAGGTCAAGACCAAACCACCATTGCCCACGAAGTGGCGGCGATTGTCTCTCACCAACGAAAGAATCGAAACGCCGATTCCCGAACAACCGTTAACAGTTAACGGATAACTGGCGCCTAAGCCGATTCACCTCTGCCCGAAATTTTATGATGCTGCCATGGATGAAGCGAAAGTTTGCGGTGGTGGCTCTGTTGCCCTTGTGTTTTGTGTCGCAACTTGCAATTGGACAGGAGCAATCGCCCTTGCAGGCGGATGTGCAGGTGCGGGTTAAATATAACGACAAGCGCCCGGTTCTATTTCACGCTCGTCTTGAAAGCGGCGGGGCGACGCTTCGGGGGAGTGTGCAAAATCTGTCTGGTGGGGAAACAGCCCTGGTATCGCTGCGTTTCGACTACAACAGCGATGCTGACATCGCTCTGGACGAATTAACTAGTTAGATTGTTGTTTCGACCAGCGACCGAGCCGGCAACGAATTTTCCAGAGTTACGATCGATCCAAACACAGTTCCACTTAATCCCAATCGCGCGCCGTTTTATTACTCCGCCACTCTTTACCGACCGCCTCGAAATGGTCGGAGCCTGTACATCGCCCGTATCCAGGTATTCGGAAATTACGAGTAGCTCGCGAGCGCGAATGATCAGAATGCTAGCGGACCTGCGGCCGTTTCCTCACAGGTTGAAGTGACCGCTGCATTGTTCTGAAGAAAGGTAGATGCAGAGGCGGTGGCATGTTATAAGGCAGCCCATGAAAAAATTGTTCGCCTTGATTTTATGGACGGCGGCGCTCGCACCTTTCACCGCCCAATCGCAGCAGCAACCAGGCACCCTCGCCGGATTCCTCTCCGGACAAGGACTTGCCGGCGTGAAACTGGAGCGGCGATTCGAAAACCATCTCTTTGTTCCGGTTTCCATTAACAACAAGCACGCTGCCCTGATGATCGACACGGGAGCGCCGGTCACCATTATCGACAAAAACAGTGCGGGGACATTCGGGCTAAACGTCGAAAGCACCACTATCAACGTGGGCAGAGTTTTTGGGACAAGATGGGAGCACTATGGAGTGAGCATGGCGAAGAGCATCGCCATGGGCAATTGCGTGGTCACTAATGTGCCGGTCGCGCTGGCCGACACATCCGACATGAACCCGGACGCGCCCTCTCCGGCTATAGGATCGCATATCTCGACAGTTAATAGATTACCACATCTCAATGGTTTGTTGGGTGCGCGGGAGATGAGCAAATTTGGGATGATTATCGATTGCGCTCGCCAAATGCTTTACATTAATCCAAACGGTCCGAGTACCGCAGTCAGTCAAAGCATGGCCAGTTTGCTTTCTGGCAGAGGATTCACTCGAATTCCGATGCGACGGAACTCGACCAATCACCTCGAGGTGCCGGCCGCGCTCAATGGCCATCCGACGCGAATGATCGTGGACACGGGTGCCGCCGTGACGACGGTGGACAGAATGGTGGCGAGCCAGGCTGGCGTAGGTATTTCGGGGACCCGGTTTGTAGAGGACGCTGGAGAGGGACGCGTCGAGCGGCTCGGCACGGGCGATGTTAGGGAGCTGAAGATCGGTGACTTTACCATTCCCAAAGCCACGCTCAGTGTGGTGAATGTGTCGGGCACCATGTTGCATGCAAAGAGTGCGGAGGAATCGAATTCAGGATTAATCGGGGCAGAATATCTCGCCTGGAACTTCGCCGTGATCGATGTTGGCGGCATGGCGCTGTATCTGCGCCACCCGGATTCCCGGTGAGTTTGAGATTTGTTAGACCGCTGCGGTTGCGAGCGAGACAGCTGCTTTGCCCCGGCCAGTGAGGTGAAAAAGCGCCTCCTTATTCTCGATTCGTACTGGCCGCGCCATCAGTCTGCGCAATCATCTGTTAAGGAAGCAACTTAGATTTGACCCCGCTATCCGCCCTAACCCGCTGCTCCACGCTTTTTTCGAATGCAAGTGATTATTCAATAGATACTTATATCATAAATTCAAGCCTATCTTTGCGGCGAACTTTCCGGCCCGGCGATCGTTGGGAAAAAGGTAAAATAGTTGTAGCCAAAAGCGCATGCGTTGTGATAATTTCCATAATTACCAATGTTACTAGGCAATAGGACGCGTGCTAAAGCCGGGTTTACACTTCCAGAAATTGTCGTCGCGACAGCTCTGGTTGCGGTATTCTTTTCTTCCATCTTCGAAATCAATGCCATCTGCTTGCGATACATCTCCGCAACCAAGGAAAACGTAGGCGCAATTGAAGCCGTTCACGATCGGCTCGAGCGGCTGCGCAACGGAGACTTCAGCACCCTTACCTCTGTCAGCTCAATGAAGAGCCTGCTTGGCGCGCCGGCCAATTCGTCGCCTCTGGCCCAACGAGCAGTCGAAACCGTGACTGTCAGCGATTATCCGAGCGGCCAGCCGACGATAACCTATACGCGCAGCATCGATGGAACAGTTACCTCGGTGCCGTCTACGGCGGATTTCTCGAACTCAGCACTCCTGCAAGTCGATTTAGCAAACCAGTGGCCGGCAACTTTTGCCAATCGAACAACCACCGCGCAAACCTCAACAGTTATTTCAGCAGGAACAAAAAAGTGAAGCTTATCAAAAATCAGAACCAGCAAGGATTCACTCTAGTCGAGCTCATGGTCTCCGTGGGCCTGGGAATGGTCATCCTCGGGGTTATCACCACCGCCTCAATCGCTCTAAACCGGAGCTTCGCTGCCGTCGACAGGTTCTTCTCCACCCATGTGCAGCAGGTCCGGATCATTGATTACCTGAACCGCGACGTAAAACGGTCTAACATCGCCGAGATTTCGGCCGACGCGCAGACGATCTATTGCTGGGTTCCCAAATATGTCATCCAGCCCGGTGATAGTGATGCTACCGCGGGCAACATAAACACTCGCCGGACACCCACTATTACGAAAACGGGTTATGGCTACCAGGTGGATTATTATCCATCCACGAGCGCGAACGGCCCGGGAGGCACCAGTACGAACAATTCGGCAGTCGTCTACTCTATCAGTGGGAAGTCCATTTTGCGCACTGAAGACGGCGTGGTCACCACCGTCGCCTCGAGTACCGATCAGCTTGTTGACCAGGTCACTGATATCAACCTGGCTAATAGCGGTTATCTATCCACGGTAGTTAGTTTTCTTCCTGTCTTCAGCTCCAGCGGCGCCAACATGGAACGCGCCAGCACCACGGTGTATTCTACTGCCTATCTGCGCAATCTGCGCCGTGGCAACTAGGAATCATTGCGACTCAGCAATCTAATTATGAAGACCTACGTACCGAACGAAAACGGCAGTGCCATCATTTGCGCAATGGGCACGATCCTGATCATCTCCATCATAGGCGCAAACGTGCTTATGAACTGCACTACTCGCTATAATGTTACCTCCAAGCAGGTAGGTGCCTGGAGAAACGCTCTCGCCGCCGCTGAGGCCGGCGCGGACATAGCCTACGCAGAGACGCGCAAAACGTTTACAAATCCGGCGATGCAATTCACCGGGACTGGCTGGAGCAGTCCGGATAGTTCCGTTGGACCATGGACTTATACCATGCCCACTCCTATTGGCGGGTCCGCCAACCTTTTGGCGACCGCTACGGTTGACAACTTCACCACGGTGAACGGTTATCGTTGTTATCGAATTCGTTCCATTGGCACGGCGCGAGTATCGGGATTACGGCGGACCGGCATGGACGACACTCCAGCGCGAGTTGGCGCGAGCTTCGGGCTCAATGGCGCGCGAGGCGGTGGGGACAGTCTGGTTCGCAAGGTAGATTTTAACTTCGATCACTTCATCGCCACTTACGGTGACGGTGACGGCAATAACAAACGTGTTGTGAATGTTCCGAGCGACGCGAACGGCCAGCTCGTTGCCCAGGTTTCACGGCGCATCGAGTTGATTGCGGTGCCAATCCTCCTGCCCAGCGGCGGTGCCATTGAGACCAGCGGTTCCTTTTACGGCCCCGGTTCTGCAGGTGTGATCGACAGTTTTAACTCGAGCAACGGTCCTTACGATCCAAACGTGGCGAAAGGTGGAGACCCGTTACCGCAGTTCTATTCCGACTCGCGCGACGGAAACGTCATGTGCGGCAGCTCAAGCTTTACCAGTCTTACCGGCGAAATTTATGGCAACGTCACTACGGATGGAGCAACTCTCCGCACGACCAGATACATCTATGGCACCGTCGACAACAACGTTCCGGTTATCGTATACCCGCAACCGGCCGTTACTCCTCCGCCCTCAAGGGTATATGAGGCGAGTTCACCCGCCACCATCACCCCGTCTTTAAATAATCCTAATTGCGGCGGGAATTCACCGAATTCGTGGGCCAATGCGCCATGGTATCTGTATAGTAATCTCCAGGACGTGACGATTAACCCAGTCACAGTAAATTCCACCGCTCGCGAGACCTATATCAATATTGTGGTCAACGGCGACATCAAGACTAACCTCACAATTAATAAAGGGGCGAACGTCAGGATCTACTTTACTGGAAATGCAAATATTAAGGTGTCCAACTTTAGTAACGGCAACGTAGACGGATCCGCTCTCCTCAACATCGACGGGACCTCTTCCACTAATCATAGCGCCTCCGAGCACGTGCAGTTTTACGGGGTTAGCCCAACCGCTCCAGCTACCCAAACGATCAATCTCGATGCCAATGGCAAGCCCACCATCGAGGCGCTCTGGTACGTTCCCGGGGCTGATTTCGTAAGCAAAGGCAACATTATGATGTACGGCGCTGTGGTTTGCAAAAGCTTCTACGCAAATGGCGATTGCAATTTCCATTATGACAAAGCTCTCGCCAATTTGATGCCGCCGAAGGATTACCGGATCGCTAGCTACGTCGAAGACATCCGATAGAAGTCGCGAGCGTTAAGGCCACACGGCTGTCCCGTCTCGGCGTTGCCACCAAAGCTCGTACACATGAAGGTGGTTAATTTCGACGTAAACCGCATGTTGGGTGATTTGGGCGGCGAAAACGTAGCCTTTCAGCGGAGCGAAATCCGATGGCGACGCACCGATATTGCTCAGGTCGTTCTGATGCCAGCCAGCGGCGTCCTACACCAGCTCGTGGATGCGCCCGCTCGAGTTCATGTAGATGACATGTTTGGTGCAGGTTGCATCAAACGCGTATGCGGACAAGACCCCGTCGCCAGGCGCTTCACCTGTGGCCGCACTCGGATCTTCCTAGCCGTCCCACCAAAGCTCATGGATGTGAGTTCATGAATGTGCCCCGTCGCCGCCACCGTAGTCGACATGTTAGGTACCTTCTTGATCGAATACATACGCCGTGAGGGCGTTATCGCTCCTGGGCCGTTGGCGGCCGAGCTCAGGTCTCCGCAATGCCATCCCATAAAGACATCTATTTCGCCGTGATCGATTTGGCGGTCTGGCGCTCTATCTGCGCCCCCCGGATTCCCAGTAAGTTTAAGATTTGTTAGACCGCCCGATGCGGTTGCGAGAGCGAGGCAGCTATTCTGCTAAGGGAAGAATAAAAACCCCGGGCGTGGCGCTGGTGAAGGAAGTGAATAGGGGTCAGGTAGCACGAAACAGCAGCTTCGGCTAGTAAGCTAGAGAGAAAAGGGAGGAGCTGCTTTCATGCTCCCTGATCCTATAGGTTCCCCACAGCGGTGTTTTCACCTTTACGGTGATGAGACATCAACGCGGCTTTTCGCGGAGGGTCGACAATAGCTCGACCCTGAACCCCACCGCCGGTGATGGCACCGATATTGGCGTATTTTCGGAGCACATTAACCGATTCTGCCTTTCGCTAATTTGTAGGATTTCGCTCGACAAATCAGCGAGATTTACTCAACCTCACGTTTCTCGAACACATCCTGAATCGGGCCGACGCGTTGTTCCCGGGGAGCGCTCTGACCTGAGTCCAGGTTTGCAGTCCAAAAATCTAAACCGGGAGAAAGAAAGAAGCTGTCAATGTACTGTCTAATCAATTCTAGCCCCGGTCTTCGTCGTCTTGCTTCGTTGTTGTTTGCGTTCTTCCTATGTTCTGTGTTTTACACACAGCGCGAGCCGTCTT
>QHRJ01000105.1 GCA_003220075.1 Verrucomicrobiota bacterium | reverse complement strand
ATCGCGCATCACTCCAAGCCTGGGAGGAAGCAATGGCCAAACCGCCTGAGGAATACGAAATCGTAGCGGCGAACTACGCCGATCTCTTGCGGTCACTCGGCAAAGCCCGCAAAGCGCACGCGCTCGAAAGTCGGGTGCACAAGAAACGACACGGTTGATTGCGGTTGCGCCGCTCGCGTAGATAAGTCAGCTTTCCTCCGCCAATTTTTCTAGCTCACGTGGCGGAACTGGCAGACGCGTACGGCTCAGGACCGTATGGGGCAACCCGTGGAGGTTCGAGTCCTCTCGTGAGCACTGCCGACCGCTGGGGGCTCAAAGTGGATCGGTCAGTCTCATGATTTCACTGCTATCGCACCCGCTCGGCGAGATTCTTGCTCTGTAAGACAGAGCCGATGAAAATCTCCGTCGTTATCCCCTGCTATAATGAGCGTGATACCGTTGCCGAAATCGTCTCGGCCGTCCGAACCGCGCCCCTGCAAAACATCGAGATCATCGTCGTGGATGATGGTTCGACCGACGGCAGCCGCACGATCTTGAAACGCAATGTCGAACCGATTGCCGATCGTGTCATTTATCATGGCCTTAATCGTGGTAAGGGCGCGGCTCTGCGCAGTGGTTTCGCTGCCGCCACCGGCGACGTCATTCTCGTCCAGGACGCCGACCTCGAATACAATCCGGAGGAATATCCTCGCTTGCTCGAGCCGATCTTAAGCGGCAAAGCAGATGTCGTTTTCGGCTCGCGCTTCACCGGCGGAGGCCCGCATCGTGTCGTTTATTTCTGGCACATGATTGGGAACAAACTCCTCACTTTGCTCTCAAACATGTGCACAAACCTCAACCTCACCGACATGGAAACCTGCTACAAGGCATTCCGCGCTTCTGTTGTCAGGAACCTTGACCTGCGCGAAAACCGTTTCGGGTTCGAACCCGAAATCACTGCCAAAGTAGCCCGCGCTCGCTGCCGGATTTACGAAGTCGGCATCTCTTACGACGGCCGTACCTATGAAGAAGGAAAGAAAATTACCTGGCGCGATGGAATTCGCGCCTTCTACGCCATCATCAAATACAACTTCTTTGTTCGCGATGGTAGTGTCGTTTTTTCTAACGAGAATTCGTTGAACGAATCGGCCGATACTGTTGGGTTGGGACCGCGCCTGAAACATTCCTGATGACGTCCCACTTTTCTTACGGGCGCATTGCGCACGTAATGCTTTGGTGCGGATTAGCAGTCGCGTTACTTGGGGTAAGCATCCCGAAAATTTATTCCGGCGCGACTGAACACCCGCTTCATTCCACCGGCCCACTTCACACTTGCGATAGCTACCTAAAATTTGCCACTGGCGCGTCGGGTGCGTCGAAGGACCTAATCTCGATCTTTCAATCGATGAACGCGTCCAGGCGCATCATCATCTTCACCCGCAAGGATGACGCGTTTAGCTCTGGTTTGGGGATGACAACCGCATATCTCGCCTCGCCGCACCTTGTCCGTCTATTCGAAATCAACGGAACGCATCCGGACAAAGAACTCTCGAAAATGAATCCCGATGAAGTGGCAGCGGTGGTTTTTTGTCGGATTAACCGTCCTACCTGGTTGCCGGCCGGGAAAGTATTTGGCTCGGGACTGGAAGTAGTCTCGATGCCGGAAAAGGTGCGGTGATGAGTGCGCTCGCTTTGCTCGGCGCATTCGGGACACTGCTTGTCGCCGGCTATGGTCTCCTGACTTTGCTGGTTCGTCAGAAGATAGGACTTAGTCTCACGGAGCAAATCGCTTTCTCCTGGCTTTTGGGAACAGGGGCGGTTTCATTGCTTCTCTGGATCTTTGGGCTTTTTGTCCATGGGATGCTGTTACCAGGTCTCGTTAGCATCGTTTGCCTTTCGCTGGGATTCGTTGGTTGGAGACGAACGGTGCCGCTACCACTTCGGCGCACGCCTAACTCTTTCGAAATTTTTCTCGGAATAATTATCGTTATTGAAATTGCGATCCTCTTCTATCTTTCATTTGTTCATACCCTTGGCTGGGACGGATTGCTTAACTGGGAAATCAAAGCTCGCTACGCCTTCGCCAACGGCGGCGTTCTTCCCGCGACTTATTTTAGCGACAGCGGCCGTGCCTTCAGTCATCCGGAATATCCTCTAGCCATTCCTTTCACCGAGCTGTGGCTTTACCTTTGGCTCGGTGAGGCCAACCAATTTTGTGCGAAGACGATCTTTCCGATTTTCTATGTCGTGGGAACATTTTTGCTTGTCGCCCTTGGCAAGCGTCTTACCGGAAGAACATGGATTGGACTGCTCATGGCGGCGTTTCTGTTTTTTGTCCCACAAATCACGGTTGAAGTTGGGAGTGCGATCGGTGGTTACGCGGACTTTCCCCTCAGCGTCTTTTATCTTGCAACAATCGGGTGCCTTTTCTGCGCCGGTGAACCAAAGAGCGACGCCTTTTTCCGCCTTTACGCCGCATTCCTGGCGCTGCTCCCTTGGGTAAAACGTGATGGCGTAATCTTGTGGGCGGTCGCGGCAGCTTGCGGAGTCTTTGTCATTTTACGGACGAAAAGATCCCCGTTGTTTTTTCTCGAGTTCCTCCCGGGGCTGCTGATCATTTGTGGTTGGCATTTTTATTTAAGCAGCATGCACGCGCTGCAGCCCGCCGACTTCCTGCCGGTAAATCTGGAGACCTTTGGTAGCCATCTCTACCGTATTCCGCCACTTCTTTCCGCATTTCTGGCCGAATTCTATAATCATCCTACCTGGAGTCTGTTTTGGTTTGTCGTCGCCATTGACTTGGCCTATTTGCTACACCGGATGGGCGACCCACGCGTTCTGGTATTGCTCGTGGCTCTGATTGTCCCGATCTTTTTGTATCTGTTGATTTATGTCTTCAGCAGCTGGCCAAGCTACCTCGATCATGTAGGTCTCTCGATTAGCCGGCTGCTAATGCACGTTGCCCCGGTTGGATTTCTGGTCACAACCCTTGCGGTTTCCTGCCGAAGTGAGAAAAATTCGGCGCGCGTCCGGGAGGGCGGCGCGGTTACTTGCGTAACGGCAGGTTCCGAGCGAACGCCGGTGGTTGAGCTCGCCTGAGGAAACTGCGCTTTCGCGTGATCCCGAGATTATTCGGGAAATGTTTGATCGTGTCGCAAGACGATACGATCTCGCCAACCATCTTTTAAGCTTTGGCCGGGACTTCTTCTGGCGACGACGGGCAGCCGAAATTGTTGCGGAGTGGAACCCAGCTTGTGTGCTTGACCTGGCCACCGGCAGTGGCGATCTCGCGCTCGCCCTTCAATACAAAATATCTCGCGCCCAAATCGTCGGTGTCGATTTTTCCAGTGCCATGCTCGCGCTTGCCCGCGGCAAGGGAGTTCGTCACCTTATTGCCGCCGACGCTGCCCAATTACCGTTAGCAGAACAATCGTTCGACGCCGTCACCGTCGCATTCGGTCTGAGAAACGTGCGCGGTTGGGCGGCCGCGCTGCGCGGTATACGTCGTGTCCTGACTTCTGGCGGCCATCTACTCGTCCTTGATTTTTCTCTGCCGCCAAAGCCGATTCTGCAGTTCTTTTACCGATTTTATCTGCGCCGAATTTTACCTTTCGTTTCCGCAATCATTACGCGTGAAAAAGAAGCCTACCAATATCTCGGTGCTTCTATCGAAAAATTTCCCAGTGGTCGTGCGATGTGCGATTTGCTTGAGGCCAGCGGATTTCAAAATGTCACAACCGAGCCACTTACCGGCGGCATCGTGACGATTTACACCGCCGAAAAGGCCCGTCATCCCGAGCGCCAGTCGAGGGATCCCGTAGCAACACCTTAAAGTTCCGCCGCGGATTCGTCGAGGCTGCTCGGAATGACCTCAGGGCGTTGGCGCGGCCACCGGCGAAGTCGCGACCGAGGGTGACGCGCTTGCCGCGGGCGACGGTGATGGCGGCTGCAGCAGCGCTCCTCGCAACGCCTTCAAGTCCGAATTGCTAATCACAAACGTGCCTTCGTATTCGTCGGTCCGTGCCATAGATGTTCCATCAGGCGAAGGTCCGCCGATCGTCAGCTTGTGTTCGGCCTTGTCATCTGGCGAAGTAGTAAAGCTCGCGACCAGTTGCGGCTTATCGAACGTTGCCGGCGGAGCATTTGCGATCCAGCGAACGGCATGCAACGAGGCGAGCGTGTTCACCAGGGATTGCACAGTGACCGTGTTAATCGGCCCGTTTCCCGTGACCCATTGCCATTGATTGTTGGACCCGCGGATCAAGCTTTGTTCGTGATCGCTGAAAAGCGACAACCGGTGAATTTGCTCCGGCTTGAATTTAAAAATTGTCAGCTCCTGCCACTGCAATGGGTCGGCAAAAATATTGTCAAGCATCGAGCGGTGAACCGCCACCACGAATGGCTCCTCTCCCACACGCGCGAAAATATTTTCACCATTGATTTTTCCGAATGCGATCGTCGCCAGGGGGTGCTCGCCCGCCTTGGTCTCCGCCGTGTTCTCTGACGCAAATGAGCTGAGGGTGACTGTTAATTGCGGCTTATCGAGGCCATATTTCGGCAAATCAGATGCAACGTCTGCGACGAAATTTGTTACTTGTTCGCCAGCGAGCAAATCAATTAACCGGCGCGCTTCTGCCGCATTGGCCGGGCGATTGTTCTGATTGACGATCGTCCAGCTTTGACCTTTGCGGGCCAGCACCGTTTTTGTTTTTGCCGGAGCGTCAATCGTGATGCGATCCAGCTGATTTTGATCAAAACGCACCAGATGGCGGTCGCGTAAATCGTTTGGTCTGGTGCTCAAAATTGTTTCGATCTTGTTCGGCAAAGTGTAAACGAACTTGCGCGGTGCGAATCGGACGTAAACCTGGTCCTTTTCTTTTTCGGGCACGCCGCCTATCTGCAAAATCTGGCCTTGCTTATCGTTGTCGGTAAAAATCGTCACCGTTCCCCGGGGCTCGGTCAGGCCGTAGGGGTGCAAATCGCCGGCATCGTCGGCCACAAATTGGGCGATCCGGCTGGTCGTGATCTGCGCAATCAGATCGTTGACCTTTTGATCGTCGGCTCGGGCCCGCAATGGTTTCACGATTTGCCAGTGATCAGCTTGTTTTTGCAGTTCCATTTCGCCAGCCGCGGTTTTGAGTGAAAGCCGTGTGACCTGTGTCGCAACCGTGTCGGTTAATTTGCGGTCCCGAAATTCCTCGGGCTTTTTGGAAATCTGGTTCTTGATCGACTGCGCGGCAAGAAAGACATCCTTCGAATTCTCCAGCCGCACATAGG
>QHRJ01000104.1 GCA_003220075.1 Verrucomicrobiota bacterium | reverse complement strand
CTCAATGAGACTGATCGAGTGAACGTGAGGGTGATTTACGCTTCCCCGTCATTCTCGCGTGATGAAACAGATATTGCTGCGCGTAGCCACCATGTACACCGAAATAATTTGCAGCGAAATCCGCCAGCATCTGTCCAGTCACCTTGCGCTTCCTGACAAAATATTTTTCGCGCAAGACTCGTTCGATCCAAACATCAATGGGGAAAGCTGCGATTCGCTCAAAGGCGAAGAGCATGACGCAATTCGCCACTTTCATCCCGACGCCCGGGAGCTCGCACAGTTGCTTCCGCAATTTCCGGTCGGGTAATGGGTTCCACGAATCCAGATCCGCCTGCCCGGACGCGACGACTTTCGCCGTTTCCAGCAGGTTTCTCGCGCGATAACCCAGCCCGCACTTTCGTAACTCATTCTCACTCGTTCGCGCCAGGCGGCCGGGCGACGGAAATGAAAAGATTTCGTCTCCGCCGATTTCTTTCTTTTCTCCAAATCGCTGACGCAACGCCCGTGAAATTTGCCGAATGTGCGTCACCTGTTTCATCGAGGAGCAGATAAAGGTGGCCAGGCATTCCCATTTTGGTTGCCGAATAATCCGAAGTCCGCGACAAAAATCGCGCGCCGCATTCATGATCGGATCCCGCGGGAACGACGAACAAATGTCTTCGAGCGGATGATCGAGCGCGAAGTAACGCGTGACGACTCTCGCGACTGATGGAGGGGCGAGCTCCCGTGAGCCCGTGGTAGCCGCGGTCGTCGGCGCTTTCCGAAAGAGCTGGTGCTGAGCACGGCGTCGCACAACTCCGCCCTCCATCTTTGTTTGCAAGACGTTCCCAAGCTGCTCCACGTAAACCGCGGACTCGCCAATCGTCCCGCAGAAGCCGGCGCCGACTTTTTCCCAATGAAAGACCTGACCGGAATTTAGCGTTTTCTCGAGATCGAAATCGGGCGCGGCAATTTGGATTAACTTCACCGAACAAATTCCTTCGTCATTCGACATTCGTCATTCGTCATTTGATAAGTAGTTCCCATGGACGCCCGGCTGGCGATCGACACGGTTGTTTTGCTCGCGTATTTCATCGGCATCGTCGCGCTCGGGCTGTGGGCGGGGCGCCGCAATCGCAACTTGGAAGATTTCTCGTTAGGCTCGCGTTCGATTCCATGGTGGGCCGTGCTCGCTTCCATCATCGCCGCCGAGACGAGCGCCGCCACCTTTCTCGGGACGCCGGCGGAAGGATTCAAAACGCGCGGCTACTTTTACGGACAACTCGCCATCGGCACGGTGCTCGCGCGCATCATCATCGCGTTCACGTTCATCAAACCGTACTACGATTACCGAGTGCAGAGCGTTTACGAATTTCTCACTGTCCGCTTCGGCACAAAGACAAAGAACATGGCCAGCGGCATTTTTCTTTTCACACGCGTGCTCGGCATCGGCGTCCGGCTTTATCTCGGCGGCGCCATTATGGTCGTGATCTGGCGTTATCTCTTTCCGACGTTGCCGGTAAATCTCAACACTTACGTTTGGGGAATTCTTTTCGTCACCATCATCACGACGATCTACACCGCCGCCGGCGGAATCAAAGCCGTTGTCTGGACCGATGTCATTCAAGCGGTGTTGATGTTTAGCTCAGTCATCTTCGCGATTTTTTTGCTGGTGCGACACATCCCGGGCGGACTCAATACCGTGAAAACAAATCTCGGCGGTTGGTCCAACGTAAAATTTTTTCAAACCGGCTGGAACGCGGAATTGCCATTCGGGCCGGCGTTGAAAGCGATGTTGGAAGAGCCATACACGATTCTGGCCGCGTTCGTTGGATCGACGTTGTTGACCATGGCGACACACGGCACGGATCAGGACATGGTGCAGCGGATGTTGACCGCGCCCGATCATCGCAAATCGCAATTGTCGCTCATCCTCAGCGGCGTGATGGATCTGCCAATCGCGGGCGCGTTTCTAACGGTCGGCATTTTGCTCTCGGTTTACTACGCGGTCGTTCCCGGCACGACGTTGCCCGCGGCCGATAACGAAATTTTCGGCCACTACATCGTTCACGAAATGCCGGTGGTATTTCGCGGCCTCATCATTGCCGGCGTTTTCGCAACGATGATGGGCTCCACCTCCGCCGCGCTCAACGCGCTTGCGACCAGTTTCACTAAAGATTTCTATCTGCCTTACGTGCGGCCGGGCGCGACCGATCGCCAGGCCATTCGCGCCGCGCGTATCGCCACCGCGATCTTCGGCATCCTCATGATCATCGTCGCAACCATGGCCGCGAACGCCGTGTTGAAAGATGCGAAGCTGACCATCATTCCAATCGCGATTGGAATTCTCGGTTACACCTATGGCGCGCTCGTCGGCGTGTTTCTTCTCGGAATGTTGACGCGCACGCGGGGACGGGATGGCACGAACGTTGTCGGCATGATCGTCGGCATCACGTCCGTACTGGTGCTGTGCAAAGTTTCGATCCCGGCATTCGATTTCGTCGCGCTGTTACACGGCAAATTCGTCGCAGCCTCTTGGAATTTCGGATGGTTCATGCCTGAATGGTGGCCGCACATTTCCTGGCCGTGGTTCGTGTTCGTCGGTTGCACGGTCACGCTCGCGATCGCGATTCTTTTCCGAACGCCCTCAACCCAGATTGCTGTTGCCGAAGCCCACGTCTCCGCGGCTACTTCTTCTCCGCGCTGAGTTTGATTCCCCGTTCGCGCAACTGGTGCGGAATTCCAGTGGTGGATCTGCTTCGGGAGTGTCGTCACCTTTTCCGTTGCGATTCTGTTCCGGACCGGCCGTGAACATCAGCCGCCACGGGCTTAGTCTGATATTGAGACAAGAATTGACCAAGCGGGCACCCTTGATTTAGCCGAGGGTTAAGAGCAGTCTCTTCACGCAACCTCAACGACACTATCCCATGCCTCACATCGTGACCGACAAATGTAGCGGATGCAAGTTCACCGACTGTGTGGAGGTGTGTCCTGTCGCCTGCTTCTATGAATTGGAGAACCAGGTGGTCATTCACCCGGAGGATTGCATTGATTGCATGGCATGCGTGGACGTATGCCCCGTGCACGCCATCTATGCGGAGGCGGACGTTCCGCCGGAATTCACGAAAGATGTGGAGTTCAACGCGGTTCAGTCCAGGCAACTGAAGGACTCGGGCATGGAAGCAATCACAATCCGCAAGGATCCTCTGCCTACTGCTGTAGAGCGAAAAAAGGCCTTGGGGTATTGAACGACCAGTCTGCGCGCATTATTCGGATCGTGCTCGGAGTTTTCGGTTACGATCAATCGCCAGGTTAATTGTAGAGCGGCCATTTTCGCCGCCGTTTCTTTTCCGTTGGCGGCCAAAATGGCCGCCCTACAATTTTTGCTTTGCGAGGGTGATGCTGAGTTCTCGCAACTGCTTCGGATCAACCTCCGCAGGCGACTGGGTCATCAATTCCTGGCCGCGATTATTCTTCGGGAATGCCATTACGTCGCGGATGGATTCTTCACCGCATATGAGCATGACGAGGCGATCGAGACCAAGCGCGATTCCGCCATGCGGTGGCGCGCCCAGGCGAAAGGCGCGCAGCAAATGTCCGAACTTCGCCTGCTGATCTTCCGCATTTATTCCGAGCGCTTCGAACATTTTGCCCTGCAGGTCCGGCTCATGAATGCGGATACTCCCGCCGCCGATTTCGACGCCGTTTAAGACGATGTCGTAGGCGTCGGCGCGCATTTCGCCGAATCTTTTTTGCTCAAGCAACGGAAGGTCTTCGGCCTTCGGTCGGGTGAATGGATGATGAACCGCGTTCCATTTATTTTCCTCGGCACTCCATTGCATGAGCGGAAAATCGGTGACCCAGAGAAAATCGAGTTCCGAGCTGGAAGTCGGTCCGTAGTCCGAGCCGGACTGGCGTTTAACCGAGGTCAAACCTTGGATTTCCGCTATGCGCAATCGAATCCGCCCAAGCACTTCGCAGGCTATCTCCCATTTGCCGGCGGCGAAGAAAATACAATCGCCTTCCTCAATTTGTAATTTCGCGCGCAGCGATTCCTTCTCCGCCTCGGAAAAGAATTTCACGATGGGCGATTTCCATTCTCCGTTCTCCACCTTGATAAAAGCGAGTCCTTTCGCGCCAAAAGTTTTCGCAATTGCGGTCAGTTCATCTGCCTGACCGATGGTGATGCCGGCGAAATTTTTCGCATTGATCGCCTTGACCACGCCACCCTCAGCCAGCGCGCTTTGAAAAACCTTGAACTGGCTGCTGCGAAAGACGTCACCGAAATCGCCAAGTTTCATGTCGAAACGGCGGTCTGGTTTGTCGCTGCCAAAAGTATCGATCGCCTCGCGGTAGGTTAGCCGCGGGAAAGGCGTTGGAATTTCAATTCCGCGCGCAGCCTTGAAAATTGCCGCCAGCATTCCCTCCGTTAATATATAAATGTCGTTAGGCGTGACGAAGGAGGCCTCAATGTCGATCTGGGTAAACTCCGGCTGGCGATCGGCCCGCAAATCTTCATCGCGAAATGCTTTCGCGATCTGGAAATATTTTTCCATCCCCGCGACCATGAGCAGTTGCTTGTATTGCTGCGGCGCCTGCGGCAGCGCGTAAAATTTTCCCGGCAGCAACCGGCTCGGGACGAGAAAATCGCGTGCTCCTTCCGGGGTACTTTTACTCAAAATCGGCGTCTCGATCTCGATGAATCCCTGCGAATCGAGAAACTGCCGCGTTGCCTGAGTGACGCGATGCCGGGTTTGCAAATTGCGCGAGAGACGCGGCCGGCGCAGATCGAAATAGCGATATGTCAGTTCGAGATCTTCGTTACTTAATTCGGCGTCGAGCTGAAACGGCAGATTCTCGGCGCGATTCAAAATCGTGAGCGATTGTGGGAGCACTTCGATGTCGCCGGTCGCAAGCTTTGGATTTTCGGTTCCAGGCAGACGTGGCGCGACTTTTCCGCAAACCTGAATGACCTCTTCGGTGCGCAAGCTGTGGGATTGCTTTGCCACTTCGGCGTTTTCTTCCGGCCGAAAAACGACTTGGGTCAATCCTTCGCGATCGCGCAGATCGATGAAAATGACGCCGCCGTGATCGCGCCGCACCGCCACCCAGCCGGCCAGTTTCACCTCACGACCGATATCGGTTTTGCGCAGTT